>JADGHI010000095.1 GCA_019689515.1 Acetobacteraceae bacterium
CCCCGATCCCGCCCACCGGCAGCACCGGCGTCCCCTTCGGCAGCACGGCGAGCAGCGCCTTCAGCACCGCGGGCGAGGCGGCCTCGGCCGGGAACAGCTTGAGCGCGTCGGCACCGGCGAAGAGCTGCGCGAAGGCTTCGCCGGGGGTGAAGAAGCCGGGGACGGCGATCAGGTCCGCGGCCTTCGCCGCGCGCACCAGCGCCGGGTCGGCATGCGGCGTCACCATCAGCCGCCCGCCCGCCCGAGCGACCTCGGCCACCTCCTCGACCCGCGTCACCGTGCCGGCCCCGACCAGCGCCCGCTCCCCGAAGCGCGCGGCGAAGCGGCGGATGCTCTCGAACGGCTCGGGCGAGTTGAGCGGCACCTCGAGGATGGCGATGCCCGCCGTGACCAGCGCCTCGCCGACAGCCTCGGCTTCCTCCGGGCGCAGGCCCCGCAGGATGGCGACGAGCGGGCAGCGGGCGAGCCACTCACCAATCGGTGTCACCGAGGCATCCTCCGATCAGGGCAAGGCCAAGCGCGGCCGCATCGGGGTCGTGGATCCGATGCGGGATGCCGAAGGCGCCGAGCGCCCGGGCATAGAGCGCGACGAGCGACTCCGTGCCGGCCAGATGGATCGGCGGGGCCACGCCCGCCTCCAGCGCCGCCGCGACCTCGTGGCCGATCAGCAGGCCGGAGAGGTAGGATTCCCCCTGCTCCGGCGGCAGTTCCCCCATCAGCGCCTGGGTCCGCACGCCGAAGAGGTGGTGCAGCAGCCCGCCTTTCTGGCGCGCACGCGCCATGCCGCGGTCGAAGGCGCCGGCATGCGGCGGCGCCTCGGTGTCCATGGTGCGGGCGAGGATGGTGTGGGCGGAGAGCGCGGCTAAGACCTGGCCCGTCATGTAGGGGGCGAACCCCGCGACCCGCCCCTCCCGGATCCGCACCCATTTGCAGTGGGTCCCGGGCAGGCAGAGCGTCGCTTCCGGCGCCTCCCCGATCGCGCCGAGCAGGCCGATGATCTTCGTCTCCTCGCCGCGCATCACCTCCGGCACGCCGGCGGGGTCGCACGTCGTGAGGCCCGGGACCAGCCGCACCCGCGCCCCCTCGAACGGCACCCGGATGGTGGCGCCGGCGATCTCCGCCGCGCCGGCCGGGCAGGCAAGGTAGGGCGCCTCCACCCAGCCCTGACGACTGCCAACCATGCCGCAGAGCAGCACGCGGTCTTCCCCGGCCGCGATCCAGTCGCCCACCGCCTCGCGCAGCGCCGCAGGGAAGCCGCCCGGCGGGACGGTCATGATGCCGCGCTCCGCCTCGCGCCGCTCGCGCACCGTGCCGTCCGGGGCCAGACGGTAAGCGCGAAGGCTGGAGGTGCCCCAGTCCACGCCGATCATGCCCGCGACATGGCCCTTGCCGCCGCCCGGCGCAACCGATCCTTGCACACAGGGACGGGAGTGCGAGACTGTGTCCGGGGCGCGGAACGCCCCGGGGGAGGAAACGAAGATGAGGGCAGCACTTCTGGCGGGTGCCGCTGCGGTCGCGCTCGGCCTCGCTTCCCCGGCGGCGACGGCGCAGATCGTTGTGTCGGGCAACGACAACAAGCGCACCCTGGTCAACGGCGTGAACACGCTGCTGCAGAACCCGCGGCCCGACACGGTTGCGATCATCGACCTCAACGGCCGGACGCCGCGGCTCGTGGCCCAGGTGGAGGCACCGCACTCGGTCGTCGGCCCGCCCATGTCCGTCGCGGTCACGCCGGATGAGCGCCTCGCCCTGGCCTCCTCCGCCGAGAAGATCGACCCCGAGAACCCGCGCCGGACCATCCCCGACAACCGCGTCTCGGTGATCGACCTGCGCGCAAGCCCGCCGCGCGTGGTGCAGACGCTCGAGGTCGGCAGCGGCCCCGCCGGCATCTCTATCAACCGCGCCGGCACGCTGGCGCTGGTCGCCAACCGCATGGCCGGCACGGTGAGCGTGCTGCGCATCCGCGACGGCCAGGTGAGCGTGATCGGCACGGTCGAGATCGGGCCGGCGAACAGCGGCGTCAGCCACGCGCAGTTCACGCCGGACGGACGCCACGCGCTCGTCACCCGCGACGGCGACAGCTTCATCTCGGTGCTGCGCATCGAGGGCGAGACCGTCACCAAGCTGAACCAGGACATGAACGCCGGGCTGCGCCCCTACGGCCTGCACGTCTCGCCGAACGGCAACTGGGCGATCGTCGGCAATGTCGGGCGCGCGAGCGCGGGCAACACCGGCGACATCGAGACCGTCAGCCTGATCGACCTGACGCGCGAGCCCTTCCGCGTGGTGGACACGGTCTCGGTCGGCACCACGCCCGAGGGCGTGATGGCGAGCCCCGACGGCCGCCATGCGGTCGTCGTGGTGCACAACGGCACCGGCCGCCGGATCGGCGACCCGCTGCGCGGCCGCGCGGAGGTGAAGCTTCTGCGCATCGACAACAACCGCATCCGCGTGGTGAGCGCGGCTCCGGCCGGCGACTGGGTGCAGGGCATGGCCTTCTCGCGCGACGGCCAGACCCTGCTCATCGGCAACATGGCCGATAAGACCATCGGCGTGTACCGCATCCAGGGCGACCGCCTGCGTGACACCGGCCAGCGCATCGCCGTGGACGGCGGCCCGGCGGCGTTGCGCACCGCCGAGGTCGCGCCGCCGCCCGCGCCGGCGGCGCGTCGGGGGGCGGAACGCCGGTCCGGGGCGGCGGCCCCCGCAGCACCGTCACAGCCTCGGTAATCGGCGGCCGACCGGGCGGGGCGGGGCTTCGACGGATCCCAGCCCGCCCCGCAGCCGACGGGCGCATTTGCCTGGATGGAATGGTGGGGCTCGCCCGCCATCGGCCGTCTCCGCGCGGAAATTCCGGCTCCACAGCACGGGGGCGCGCGAGCGGATGCGCGCGCCGATCTCCACCGCCGCTCTCGCGCCGTGTCCGCCGTCGTGGGGCCGCCTTGCCCCCGTTCAGCCCTCGCCGCGGCGCACCGGCAGTCCGGTAGTGTCGATGCCCGCGAGCCAGGCGGGCCCGCCCTGCGCGATCCAGACCGCGGCGGCGAGACCGGCGAAGGCCCGAAGCGCGGCGAGATCGCGCTCCGAGAAGGCGCCGCGCGCGGCGTTGGCGCAGATCAGCACGCCGAGATAGTCACCGCGCCAGAGCAAGGGCGCGAAGATCGCGGAGCCCGCGCGGAAGCTCTGCAGGATCTTCACGAAGGAGGGATGCAGGGCGGTGTCGCGCAGCAGCAGCGGGCGGCGGGAGCGCGCGACCTCGCCGGGGTGGCCGAGCGTGATCTCGACCAGTTCGTGGTGCTGCCGGGGCGCGAAATTCACCGGCGCGACGATCATGTGGTGCGTGCCTGCGGGCGGCACGCGCATGAACGCCGCCGCGGCGACGCCGACCGCCGGAGGCGGCGTCTCGCGGAAGGCGTCCGGACGACGCGCGGCCGCCGGATCGCCGAGCATCGGCGCAACGGCCCGCGTGATGACCCACAGCGCCTCCTCCGGCCCCTCCGCCGCACCAGCATCCACGGCGAGACGCGCGAGAGCAAGGAGGCAGTCCTCCGCATCGAGGCGGCGATCCGTCACGACGACGGCGCCCCGTTCCCCGCCGCTGCTCTGCCTGGCGGGGGCGGCGGCACGCACCGCGCGAAATGGGCGGCGATCTCCTGGCGCGTGGCGATCCAGGCGCCGCCTCCCGCGCGAATGTGCTTGATCACCCGCGCCAGCGCACCGATCCGCCCGGGCCGGCCGATAATGCGGAGATGCACCCCGATCGAGAGGATTTGCGCCCGCTCCGGCTGCTCATGCTTCATCCACTCGTAGGACTCGATCGCGTAGTCGGCCCATTGTGCGGGCGTCAGCGCCGGCGCCTGCCACAGCTTCATGTCGTTGGTGTCGAGCGCGTAGGGCAGCACGACGATCGGCGGCGCGACCTGCGCGTCCCAGGACGGCCAATCGGCGCCGTAATCGTCCATGTGGTAGAGGAAGCCCTCCTCGGCGAGCAGCCGGCGCGTCTCCGCCGTGTGCAGGTAGCGGGAGAGCCAGCCGACCGGCGGGCGCCCGACGCTGCGCGCGATCGAATCCCGCGCCCGGCGGATGAAGGCACGCTCCTCTTCGGCGTCCAGGCGATGCTGCGGAACCCAGCGCCAGCCATGCGCCGCGACCTCGTGGGGGCTGGCGGCGAGGCGCGCGGCCAGCGCAGGCGCGCGCTCCAGCGCCAGGGCGGCGGCGGTGAAGGTGGCGCGGACGCCGAATTCCTCCAGCAGGCGCAGCACGCGCGGCGCGCCGGCCTCGATGCCGTAGCGGTAGTTGCTCTCGTTGCCGAAATTGCGGAAGCCCGGCTTGAGGGCCATGCCCAGCTCGTCCACCGGCTCCGCGGCGCGGTCGCCGTCCGCGGGCGAGAGCTCCGCCCCCTCCTCCACATTGACGACAAAGGAGACCGCGAGCTTCGAGCCGTCAGGCCAGGACGCGCAGACGCTCATGGCGCGGCGGCGTCCGGCAGGCCGCGCCGATCCAACAGGCGCACCGGCTTCTGGCGGGACTCGATCCCGGTCAGCGGCGCGAGACGGCCCGGCGGGCAAAGCTCGACCTCGAGGGCGACACCGAGGCGTTCGCGCAGCAAGCGCCGGACGCGCTCGGCAAGTGTTGCGTCCGCCGGGTCCGCGGTCGTCTCGGCCATCACCGTCATGCTGTCGCGCCCCTCGGGATCGCGCTCGACGCGGCAGAGGAACTCGCCGACGAGGCCGGGCACCTCCGTGAGGATCGCGCCCACCGCATGCGGGAAGACATTGATGCCGCGCAGCTTCACCATCGCGTCGCTGCGTCCGAGGAACCCCTCGATGCGCCGGAAGGGCAGCCCGAGGCACGAGGAGGAACCGCGCCGCCAGCGCGTCACGTCGTGCGTGTTGAAGCGGATCATCGGGTAGATGTCGTCCTTGAACAGCACGGTGACGACCATGTCGCCCGCCGCACCCTCTGCCGCCGGCACGCCGCTGTCCACGTCGAGCAGTTCGAGGACGTGCGCGTCCTCCATCACGTGCAGCCCGTCGTGGTCGGGGCCCTCGGCGGCGATCAGGCCGGTGTCGGCGACGCCGTACCAGTCGAACAGCTCGGCGCCGCCCCAGGCGGCGGAGAGCGCTTCCCGGTCCTCGCGCCCGATATGGCCGCAGATCATGCGGATGTGGAGGTCGCGGCCGGGCAGCACGCCCGCCTCCCGCGCCACGCCGGCCAGGTGCCTGATGTAGTCGGCGAAGCCAACGAGGACCGTCGCGCCGAAGCGGCGCATGAGCGCGACCTGCTGCGCCGAGCGGGTCTCGATGCCGGTGCCGGCGGGGAGGAACAGCGCCCCGGTCCAGTGCGTGACCGCCTCGCGCACATAGTGGCCGCCATTGACCATGCCGTGGCCATACACCGAGTGCACGACGTCGGCGTCGGTCAGGCCCTGCAGGAGGTAGGCGCGGGCGAGCATGAGGTTCTGCACCTCGCGCCCGCGCGGGCCGAAGGGGATGGTCTGAGGCGTGCCGGTGGTGCCGCTGGTGGTGTGGACGATGAGCGGCGGACGGGCCTCTGGCGGGTAGGTGTCGCGGCCGTGGAAGTCGCCGAGCGGCGGGGCGCGCTCGATCGAGGCCATGATGTCGGACTTGTCGAAGACCGGCAGCTTCGGGAGGTCGTCGAGGCCGCGGATGTCGCCGGGCTCGATGCCGTGCGCGGACCAGAGACGGCGGTAGAAGGGGATGCGCCAGGCGCGGTCGAGGCAGCGACGGAACAGCGCCTCCTGGTGCGCGCGCAGCGCCTCGGCAGAGCGGCCGCGCCAGCGGGCGAGGAAGGCCTCGCCGATCGGGAACTCGTCGTGCAACGGCGCGGCATCGAGCGCGAGCAGATAGGGCGGGGCGGCGCTCATGCACGGGCCCGGAGCATGACTGCGGCGGTGACGTCCACCTGGGGCGCCCTCCTCGGCCCGGCAGCATGGCAGCGCCCTTCGCCGCGGACAATCGCATCCCGCCGGGCCGACCCAACGCCGGCCGGGACGTTCTCCTCCTCTTCGACGCTGCCCCGGCATAGCCCAGGCGTTCACCCCCGCCCGTCCGCCGCACCAATCGCGTGTGGACGCGGTGGCTCCCCCCGTCGCATCCTGATTCACGACTCGCGGGGTGCCCCGGCCAGCCTCGCGCGGTTTCGCTGCTTGCCGGGTGGGTGACGCGTTGCGGCGTTCACCTGCACGGAGGACGACGGGCATGGTGCCCTCTCGCCCGCCGGCGGGCGCGTGGCCGCCGGAACGCCCGACCGGAAGACAAACAACAGGGAGCGAACTGGGCCATGACGAAGGATGCGAAGCCTGGGATCGGCCGCCGTCGGCTGGGCGGCCTCGCGGCGGGCGCGGCGACCCTCGCGCTGGCGGCGCCGCCACGAATCGGCCGCGCGCAGCCGCCGGCGATCCGGATCGGCAATACACAAGCGCTCACCGGGCCCTCCGCCGCCTACGGCATCCGTGCGCGCGACGGTGCGATCCTCGCGCTGGAGGACGTCAACAACGCGGGCGGCCTCAACCTCGGCGGCACCACCTACCGGCTGGACATGAGTTCGGAGGACATGGCCAACGACGCGCGGCAGGCGGTGACGCTGCTGCGCCAATGGGCGACCGACGCGGCGGTCCTCGCCGTGCTCGGCCCGAGCAACTCGGTGGGCTATGTCGCCATGGTCCCCGCGGCGGGCCAGCTCCGCATCCCGATGGTCGGCACCGGCTCCGGCGCGCCGGTGCGGGAGTGGAACCCGTATTCCTACCGGGTCAATCCGGTCTCCTCCATCGCCGTGCCGCAGGTTCTGCGCAAGGTCGTGCCGGCGGAGAAGGTCCGCCGCATGGCTGTGATCTACGACCAGACCCAGGACGCGCAACTCGGTGACGCCGAGGTGACGAGGTCCATGGCGCGCGAGCTGAATTACGAGGTCGTCGCCTACGAGGCGTTCCGCGCCAACGACCAGGACTTCTCGCCGCAGATCGCCAAGATCCGCAGCGCCCGGCCGGACGCGATCTACGTCGCCGCGGCGACCGGCGACGGGGTAAAGGTCGTCTCCCAGATCCGCGAGGCGGGAATCGAGAAGCCGCTGATGACCGGCTTCGGCAGCTTCGAGGACCCGGTGTACTGGGACGGCACGCGCGGGCAGGTGCGCGGCTGCTACACTTGGCTCGCCCAGGACCTGCGCGCGCCGAGCCCGGCGCTGAAGAGCTTCCTCGACCGCTACAACGCCCGCTTCCCGCAGGAGGCGACCTCCTTCTCCACCTATGGCTACGACGCGATCATCGCGATCGCGGAGGGGCTGAAGAAGGCGGGCCGGGCCGACCGGCAGGCGTTGCAGGCGGCGCTCGGCTCGCTCGACATCACCACGCCGCTCGGCACCCGGGTCACCTTCCGCAACCCGCCGGACGGCAACAACCAGAACCCCTCGGTGGTGGTCATCAAGATCACCGGCCGGGGCGCCTATCAGACGGTCTAGGCGGGGCGGCAGGAGCCGATGCTCTCGGTCCGCGGCCTGACCAAGCGCTTCGGCGGCCTCGTGGCCGTGGACGGAGTCGGCTTCGACGTGGCGCAGGGCAGCGTGGTCTCCATCGTCGGGCCGAACGGCGCCGGCAAGACCACGCTGTTCAACCTGATCACCGGCGTCATCCCGCCCGATTCCGGCACGGTGCGGCTGGACGGGCGGGACATCACCGGCCTGCCGCCGCACCGCATCGCCCGCCTCGGCGTCGGGCGCACCTTCCAGAACATCCGGCTGTTCGCCCATCTGAACGCGCTGGAGAACGTGATGATCGGCCTGGTCGCCAGCGGCCGGTCCGGCGTCCTCGACGCGCTCGCCGCCACCCCGCGCGACCGGCGCGAGCGGCGCGACCTGGTGGAGCGGGCCGAGGCGCTTCTCGACTGGGTCGGCGTCGGCGCGAACCGCCTGCGCATGCCCTCCGAGCTGCCCTATGGCGACCAGCGCCGGGTCGAGATCGCCCGCGCCCTCGGCCTCGAACCCCGGCTGCTGATCCTCGACGAGCCGACGGCCGGCATGGTGGCGCGCGAGGCGACGGCGGTGGTCGACCTGATCGCGAGGCTGCGCGAGCGCGGCGTCACCCTGATGCTGATCGAGCACAACATGAACGTGGTGATGTCCGCCTCCGACCGCGTGGTGGTGCTCAATTTCGGCCGCCGGATCGCCGAGGGGACGCCGGCCGAGATCCGCGCGGACCCGCAGGTGATCGAGGCCTATCTGGGGACCGACGCATGAGGGGGAATGGTTTGGCCCCGCCACTGCTGGCGATCGAGGGCCTCGCCGTCTCCTACGGCGCTGTGCCGGCGGTGGAAGGCGTCTCGCTCGAGATCCATCCGGGCGAGCTGCGGGTCATCCTCGGCGCCAATGGCGCGGGCAAGACGACCATCATCAAGACCGTGCTCGGGCTCCTCAGGCCGCGGCGGGGGCGGATACTGCTCGACGGCACGCAGGACCTGCTGCGCTGCCGGCCGCACCAGATCCACCGCATGGGCATCGCCTGGGTGCCGGAGGGACGGCAGCTCTGGAGCACCCTGACGGTGCTCGACAACCTCCGCCTGGGCGGCTTCCGCGAGCGGGACGAGACGGTGGTGGCCCGGCGGATCGACGAGATGTTCCAGCGCTTCCCCCGCCTCGGCGAGCGCCGCAACCAGATCTCCGGCTCCCTCTCGGGCGGCGAGCAGCAGATGGTGGCGATCGCGCGCGCCCTGGTCTCCGGCCCGCGGCTGCTGCTGATGGACGAGCCCTCGCTCGGCCTCGCCCCGCTGGTGGTGCGCGACGTCTTCGCGCTGGTGAAGGAGATCAACGCGATGGGCATCGCCATCCTGATGGTCGAGCAGAACGCCCGCCAGGCGCTGAAGGTGGCCGACTGGGCCTATCTGCTGGAGACCGGGCGCATCGTCGAGAGCGGCCCGGCCGCCGAGGTCGCGGGCAAGGAGAGCGTGCAGGCCGTGTTCCTCGGAGGCCATGCCTGAGATGGACCTGTTCCTCCAGCAGATCGCCAACGGGCTGATCATCGGCAGCACCTACGCCGTCGTCGCGCTCGGCTTCGCCCTCGCCTTCTCCGTGCTGCGGGTGATCCACTTCGCCCATCCGGACGTGTTCATGGTCGGCATGTTCGCGGGCCTGGTGACGGCCGAGACCTTCCCCTTCGGCGGGCTGGCGCTGGCCATGCTCGGCGGGCTGATCGGCGCCGGCGTGCTCGGCTACGCGATCGAGCGCACGGTGATCGAGCCGCTGCGCGGGCGCGACGTGCTGACGACGCTGATCGCCACGCTCGGCGTCGCCATCATGCTGCAGAACGGCATGGCGCTGATCGTCGGCCCGGACCCGGTGCCCTATCCGCCGCTGCTGCCGCGGCGCTTCCTCGACATCGGGCCGGTCAGCGTGACGGTGCGGCAGGCAGCCAATCTCGGCATCTGCCTGCTGCTGCTCGCCTTCGTCAGCATCTATGTGCGCGGCACGCGGATCGGCCGGGCGACGCGGGCGATCGCCGAGCGGCCGGACGTCGCCGCCGCCTTCGGCGTGGACGTGGCGCGGGTCTGCCAGGCGACGATCGTCGTCGCCTCCGCCATGGCGGGGATCGCGGCGGTCTCGGTCGGCACGCTCTACGGCTCGGCCTCGGCCTTCGTCGGGCTGCTCTACGGGCTGAAGGCCTTCACCTGCATGCTCGTCGCCGGAAACCGATACTTCGAGGGGGTGGCGGCGGTCGCGATCTTCCTCGGCGTTCTGGAGGCGCTGGTGACGGGCTACGTCTCCTCCTCGCTGCGCGACGCGGTCGCCTTCCTGGTGCTGATCGGCGTGCTGTACTTCCGGCCGAACGGGTTGTTCGGCTCCTACCAGACCTGAGCGGAGGAGGGCGCCGCCATGCCGGGCTTCGCCTACCTCGAGCCGGTGATCATCTTCACGCTGCTGAACGTGGTGATGACGCTCGGCCTCTACATCACCGCCATGTCGGGCCAGCTCTCCATGGCGACGGCGGCGATCGCCGGGGCGGGCGCCTATTTCGCCGCTGTGATCACGACCAAATGGGGCCTGCCCTTCCTGCTCTCCCTCGTCGCCGCGGCGGCGCTGGCGGCCCTGGTGGGGACCGCGCTGGCCCTGGTTACGATCAGGATGCGCGACTTCATCCTGAAGCTGACGACGCTCGCCTTCGGCGAGGCGCTCGCGGTGCTGGCCTTCAACTGGGACTACATCGGCGGCGCCAACAGCTTCACCGGGATCACCCTCCACACCGGCATCTGGTCCTGCGTCGCGGCCGCCCTGCTCGGCTTCTACGTGGCCTGGCGCTTCGACGGCTCGCGCCTCGGCTTCGCGGCGCGGGCGGTGAGGGACGATCCGCTGGCGGCGAGCGCGATGGGGATCTCGGTCGCCGCGATCCGGGTGATCACCTTCGCGCTCGGCGCGGCGCTGGTGGGCTTCGGCGGCGCGCTGCAGGCGCACTACGTGCTGGTGATCAGCCCGCACGACCTCGGCTTCTT
>JADGHI010000096.1 GCA_019689515.1 Acetobacteraceae bacterium
CCCAGGGTGAAGCCACGCGGATTGCTGCCGACCCACCACAGCGCGGCGCCGCCGGCCGCGGCGCCGCCCCAGAGCAGGATCCTCCGGCGTTTCACCGTTCCACCGTCGCGGTGGCTGGGGCGGCGGCTCACAGCGGTTGACCGGTCCGGTTCAGCGGCACGAGCAGGCGCGGCCTTCGCCACCGAAGTTCCTGCGGGCGAAGTTCTGCGCGTCCGAGAGGTATCCGAAGCGCGGACCCATCTGGCAGAGGTTGGAGCCGCGGGCGTTGCGCATCTGGTCCGGATCGCGCCCGTCCACCTCGATCTTTCCGTTGGCACAATAGACATAGTAGTTGGCGAGGGCCGCCGTCGGCAGGGACAGCGTCGTGGCGACCAGGGCGGCGGCAAACAGGGTGCGCATTGGGGCGGGGCCTTTCCTGCATCCATTGCGGTCCGGCGATGATGCAGCGCGCCGCGCCGCCGCGACAAGCACGAAGGGGCTCAGCCCCCGCCGAGCGCCGCCTCGGCGCCGCGCACGGCCTGCAGGGGCAGGGCGGCGCGCCCGACGACCCGGCCGCCGACCACGATGAGCCAGCGGCGCTCCCGGTCCACGGGCGGACGCAGTTCCACCACCCGCGCCTCCTCGTCGCGCGCGACCGCATGGCGGAGCCGCCAGCCGACCCGGATCGGCCCTGAAACGCAAACGACGCGGACGATGGCCTCGCCCGCGTCGTCGCAACCCACCCATTCCCGGGTCCGGTCCGGGTCGTCCGGACCGTCCCCCTCCGTGCGGCCACGCACCCAGCGGAGCCGCATCGGCATGATCAGGCGCTCTTGGCCATGATCTCGTCCGCGATCTGCCGCGGCACGGGATCGTAGTGGTGGAACTGCATCGAGAAGCTCGCGCGCCCCTTCGTCATGCCCCGCAGGTTGGAGATGTAGCCGAACATCTCCTTCAGCGGAACATGCGCCCGGACGATGACGGAGGTGCCCGCCATGTCCTGGCTCTGGATCACGCCGCGGCGGCGGTTGAGGTCGCCCACCACGTCGCCGACGTGGTCCTGGGGCGTGGTCACCTCCACGTCCATGATCGGCTCCAGGATCACCGGGCCGGCCTTCTTCATGCCCTCGCGGAAGCAGGCCTTGGCGGCGATCTCGAAGGCGAGCGCCGAGGAGTCCACGTCGTGGTACTTGCCGTCCACCAGCGTGGCCTTGAAGTCCACGGTGGGGAAGCCGGCGAGCACGCCCGTATCGGCCTGGACGCGGATGCCCTTCTCCACTGCCGGGATGTACTCCTTCGGCACGGCGCCGCCGACGACCTGGTTCTCGAAGATGATGCCCGCGTTCCGCTCCAGCGGCTCGAAGATGATCTTCACCTCGGCGAACTGGCCGGAGCCGCCGGTCTGCTTCTTGTGTGTATAGACCTCGGTGTGCGGCCGCGTGATGGTCTCGCGGTAGGCGACCTGCGGCGCGCCGACATTGGCGTCCACGCCGTACTCGCGCTTCAGCCGGTCGATGACGATCTCGAGGTGCAGCTCGCCCATGCCGGAGAGGATGGTCTGGCCCGTCTCCTGGTCGGTGCGGAGCCGCAAGCTCGGGTCCTCGCCGGCCAGCTTCTGCAGGCCGATCGTCATCTTCTCGATCGCGTCCTTGGTCTTGGGCTCGACCGAGATGTCGATGACCGGCACCGGGAAGGCCATGCGCTCCAGCACCACCGGATCGGCCGGATCGGCCAGGGTGTCGCCCGTACCCGTGTCCTTCAGGCCCACGAAGGCGGCGATGTCGCCGGCATAGACCTCCTTGATCTCCTCGCGCTTGTCGGCGTGCATCTGGAACATGCGGCCGATGCGCTCCTTGTGGCCCTTGGTGGTGTTCAGCACCTGGTCGCCCGTGCGCAGCACGCCGCGATAGACGCGGACGAAGGTGAGGTTGCCGTACTTGTCGTTGATGATCTTGAAGGCCAGGCCGGCGAAGGGCCCGTCCTCGCTCACCTCGATGACGCGGCGGTCGCTGTCCTCATCCTGCCCTTCCTCGGGGGCGACCTTGATGCCCTCGATGTCCACCGGGCTCGGCAGATAGTCGATCACCGCGTCGAGCAGCGGCTGGACGCCCTTGTTCTTGAAGGAGGAGCCGCAGACCACCGGGCGGAACTCGCCCGAGATGGTGCCCTTCTTGATGCACCTCTTCAGCGTCTCGACGGAGACGTCGCCCTTGTCGAAGTACTCCTCCATCGCCGCATCGTCCACCGCGAGGGCGGTGTCGAGCAGCTTCTGGCGGTACTCCGCCGCCTTCTCCTTGAGGTCGTCGGGGATCTCGGCCTCGTGGAACTTGGCGCCGAGCTCGTCGCCCTCCCAGACCAGCGCCTTCATGGTGACGAGGTCCACCACGCCCTTCAGCGTGTCCTCGGCGCCGATCGGGATCTGCAGCGCGACCCAGTTGATGCCGAGCTTCTCGGTCAGCGTCGCGGCGGCGCGGAAGAAGTCCGATCCGGTACGGTCCAGCTTGTTGATGTAGATGATGCGCGGGACGTTGTAGCGGTCGGCGAGGCGCCAGTTCGTCTCGGACTGCGGCTGTACGCCCGCCACGCCCTCGATGATGAAGATGGCGCCATCGAGCACGCGCAGGCTCCGGTTGACCTCGATGTTGAAGTCGATGTGGCCCGGCGTGTCGATGATGTTGATCCGGTGGCCCTTCCACTCGGCCGTGACCGCGGCGGAGGTGATGGTGATGCCCCGCTCGCGCTCCTGGTCCATGTAGTCGGTCGTGGTGGTGCCGTCGTGCACCTCACCGAGCTTATGGGACTTACCGGTGTAGTAGAGGATCCGCTCCGTCGTCGTAGTCTTGCCCGCGTCGATATGCGCGGTGATGCCGATATTGCGGATCTTTTCGAGCGGGGTGCGCGCCACGATGGGCCTCCATACGCGAAAACGGGCCCGAACGCAGTGGGTTCTGCCCTGCGCCGCCCGTGGTCAGGTTCGGAAAATGGGTTGGCTACCGACTTCCGAGGCGACAGATGCGCAATTGGGGCGGGATTTGCAAGCGCCCCCGCTGCGCTCTGGCCCCCGATGGGTGCATGCGGCTCGGCACGGGGCGCAGGGCTGGCCGCGCCAGACGGGGCCGGGAGGCGCGGGCGGCCCCCCGCTCCGCGCGGATATCAGGCCGCGCAGAAGGGGGGCGAGCGCGCGGTCCGAAGCCGGCGAAGGCGGAGGGGATCGCTCCTCCGGCGCAACGCGCGCGCCGGTCGCCCTGACCGTTCGGGGCACGGAACCGCGGTGCGTGTGGCCGAAGCGCGACACCGGTACGGCGGAACGATTCGGCCCTGGCGCAGGTCACGACTCCACGCCGCCTCGGCGACCGATCGGCCCGGAGGCTCGTCCGAGGTCGGCCATCGCCGCATTTGTACGGCGCGGGCGGCCCGGTGCGCCGCCGGAGGAGACCGGCTGGGCTAGCCAGGCCCGGTCCCAGGGCGTCGGGCGCCCCCCGCTTCCGGCAAGGCGGCGCCCGATCACCGCACCATCACGCCGCCGCCGCCCGTGCCTCCGCACCCTGGCCCGCCAGCCGCGCCGCGATTCGGGCCACGTGCCGGCCCTGCCAGCGCGCCATCTCCAGTTCACCCTCGCTCGGCATGCGCTTGCCATCGCCGCCGGTCAGCGTCGTCACGCCATAGGGGCTGCCGCCGGTGATCTCGTCCATGCGCATCTGCCCGGCCGCGGCATAGGGGAGCCCAACCTGCACCATGCCGTGGTGCAGCAGCATGGTGTGGATCGCCATCAGCGTCGTCTCCTGCCCGCCATGCTGCGTGGCGGTGGAGGTGAAGGCGCTGCCGACCTTGCCGATCAGCGCGCCCCTGGCCCAGAGCTCGCCGGTCTGGTCCCAGAAATTGGCCATCTGCGCGGCCATCCGTCCGTAGCGCGTCGGCGAGCCGACGATGATCGCGTCGTACTGGTCGAGCTCCTGGGGGCTGGCGACCGGGGCCTTCTGGTCGAGCTTCGCGCCCGCCTTCCGCGCCACCTCCTCGGGAACCAGCTCGGGAACGCGCTTGAGCGCGACCTCGGCGCCTGCCTCGCGCGCTCCCTCCGCCACCGCTTCCGCCATCCGCTCGGTATGACCGTACATGGAATAGTACAGCACCAGCACTTTCGGCATGGCCGACACACTCTCCTTCTCGTCCGGTTCTCGATGGAGGCGAGATGTGCTCCGCATGGCCCGCGGTAAACCCACCCAGGCCGATAAGCTTCATTACAATCGGGAATGGGCCGCGTGCGGCATGATGCGCGCGACGCCTCCCACGGTATGATGCAGGCATGGACATCCAGAGCGTCGTTGCCTCGGTCCGTTTCGGCCTGGGCCGTCGTCCCGGCGATCCCGTCCCGTCGGATCCGGTCGCGTGGCTCGAGCGCCAGCTTGCCCGGCCCGCTCCCCTGCCGCCCCAGGGCTATGCGGGCATCCCGGAGGCCTTCGCGGCGATCCGGGCCGACCGCGAGACCGAACGCACGATCCGCGAGGCGCAGGCGGCCGTCCCGCGTTCGGCCCCGCAGGGCACGACCATGGGCGGCACGATGGAGGGCGAGGCGATGATGGCCCCGGCGGAGCGAGCGCCGCCTCGTGCCGCAGCCCGGCCGCGCCGCCCGGAGTTCCAGCGCCCGCAGCTCATCCGCGCCGCAGGCATCGCCTGGATCGCCCACGGCCTCGAGGCGGCGGAGGAATACCACGTCCGCCTGACCAATTTCTGGCTCAACCACTTCACGGTGAGCCGCCGCAGGCCCAACGCCGGCGTCTTCCTCGGCGATTTCCTGCGCAGCGCCATCCGCCCGCACGTCACCGGCCGCTTCGCCGACATGCTGCTGGCGGTGGCGCGCCATCCGGCGATGCTGCTCTATCTCGACAACGCCGGCTCGATCGGGCCGAACAGCCGGGCGGGGCTGCGCCGCGGCCGCGGGCTCAACGAGAACCTGGCGCGCGAGATCCTGGAGCTGCACACGCTCAGCCCCGCCGCCGGCTACACCCAGGCCGACGTCACCGAATTCGCCAAGATCCTGACCGGCTGGTCGGTCGAGGGCCAACGCGAGCCCCTCGGCTTCGTCTTCCGCCCCAACACCCACGAGCCGGGCGAGAAGACCCTGATGGGCCGCCGCTACCCGCCGGGCGAGGAGGGGGGCATCGCCGCGCTGCGCTGGATCGCGGAGCATCCGGCGACGCACCGCCACCTGGCGACCAAGCTGGTCCGCCACTTCGTCGCCGACGATCCGCCGCGCGCGGCGGTGGACCGCATCTTCGCCGTGCTGCGCGACACGCGCGGCGATCTCGGCGCCGCCGCCCGTGCGCTGATCCGCTTGCCCGAGGCCTGGTCGCCGCCGCTCACCAAACTCCGCACGCCGCTCGACTACGTACTCGCCGTGCTGCGCGCGCTCGAGGCGCCGCCCGAGGCCGGGGCGGAGATCGCCTGGCGCGACCTGCCGCGCCTCGGCCAGCCGCTGTGGTCCGCGCCGGCGCCGAATGGCTGGGCCGACTCCGCCGCTGAATGGGCTGCGCCGGAGGGCATCCTGCGGCGTGTCGAATGGGCGCATGCGCTCGCGGGGCGCGGCGGGCGGCAGGATGCGCGCGCCCTGGCGGAGGCGGTGCTCGGCCCGCTTGCCCACGAAGACACATTGCGCGAGGCCGGCCGCGCCGGCTCCGCGCGTGATGCCCTCACCCTCGTGCTCGCCAGCCCGGAGTTTCAGCGCCGATGAGGACCGACCCGATCCCGACCCGCGACGGTTCGCGACAGCCGCGCGAGTCCGCCGGGCCGCGCGTTGGCCGCCGCGGATTCCTGCTCGGCCTGTCGGCCACGGTCGCGCTGGGTTCCGCGCGGCTCGCCCTTGCCCAGGCGCCGGGCGAGCGGCGCTTCGTCGTGGTGCTGCTGCGCGGCGCGCTCGACGGACTCAGCGCGGTGCCGGCCTATGGCGATCCCGACTTCGCCGCGCTGCGCGGCCCGCTCGCCCTGCCCGAGCCGGGGCAGGAGGGCGGCGCGCTCGACCTCGGCGGGCGGTTCGGCCTGCACCCGCGGCTGCGCACGCTGCACGCCCTCTACCGGGAGGGTGAGGCGCTGGTGCTGCACGCGGTGGCGGGGCCATACCGCAGCCGCAGCCATTTCGAGGCGCAGGATCTGCTGGAGGCCGGCTTGGCGGACCGGCGGCTCGCAAGCGGCTGGCTGAACCGGGCGCTGGCGGCGATGCCGTCGCCGTCGCCGCGCGGCGGGGCAGGTGAGGGCATCGGCCTTGCCGTCGGCACCGGCGTGCCGCTGCTGCTGCGCGGGCCGGCGGCGGTGCGAAGCTACGCGCCCCAGGGCCTGGCGCAGCCGGAGACGGATCTGCTCGCGCGCATCGCGGCGCTGAGTGCGCGCGACCCGCTGCTCGGTCCCGCGGTCGCCGAGGGATTGCGCGACCGGGGCTTCACCGCGGCCGTGCTGGCCGGGCAGCAGGCAGCGATGGGTGGGCGCGGCGGGGCAGGGCAGAATGCCTTTCCCGCCCTGGCGGGGGCAGCGGGGCGGCTGCTCGCGGCGGCGGACGGGCCGCGCGTCGCGGCGCTGGAACTCGGCGGCTGGGATACCCATGCCGGGCAGGTGGGGCGGCTGGTGCAGCCCCTCGGCGCGCTCGACGACGGCATCGCGGCGCTGCGCGAGGGCCTCGGCGAGCACTGGCGGCGCACGGCGGTGCTGGTGATCACCGAGTTCGGCCGCACCGTGCGCGTGAACGGTACCCTCGGCACCGACCACGGCACGGCGGGTGCTGCCTTCGTCCTCGGCGGCGCGGTGGCCGGCGGTGCGGTGCGCACCACCTGGCCGGGCCTCGCCGAGCGGCAGCTCTTCCAGGGCCGCGACCTGGCGCCGACCACCGATCTGCGCGCCGTCGCCAAGGGACTGCTGCGCGACCATCTGCGCCTGTCGGCCGGCGCGCTGGCCCAAGCTTTCCCGGGGAGCGAGGCGGTCACGCCCATGAGTGGGCTGGTGCGTTCGTAGGGGAGGGCAGGGGGCAGGCCGCAACTCGCGGCAGACCGCGCCGGTCGGGCGGGGCCCGACGGTTTCGCTGCCGCCGGACCTGCCACTCCCTCCGCCGGGCGCGCTATTCGGCCTCGGCCAGCAGCGCGCGCAGATCCAGCCGGCGCGTACCCATCGCCAGCCGGCCCTCGGAGTCGCGCGGCCATTCCTCGCGCGGGCGGTCGCGGTAGAGCTCGACGCCGTTCCCGTCCGGATCGCGCAGATAGATCGCCTCGCTCACGCCATGGTCCGAGGCGCCCTCCAGGGGCCATCCGGCAGCGATCAGGCGCTTCAGCGCCTGCGCCAGCGCCGCGCGCGAGGGGTAGAGCAACGCCACATGGTAGAGCCCCGTGCTGCCCGGCGGAGGCCAGGCACCGTCCTCGCTCTCCCAGGTGTTGAGCGCGATGTGGTGGTGGTAGCCGCCGGCCGAAAGGAACACGGCGCTGTCGCCGTAGCGCTGCTGCTCCTCGAGGCCGATCACGTCGCGCCAGAAGGCCAGCGCGCGGTCGAGGTTGGCAACCTTGAGATGGACGTGGCCGATCCGCGTCTCCGGCGGGAGCGGCGGGAAGGCGTCGGGCTTGAAGCCTGGCTGGGTCTGGATGTCTGGCGGCATGGCGGCTTGGTCTCCCTGCGCGCCTGATATGGCGGTTCCCTCCGCCGCTGTCCCATGGGCTTGGCCGATGCAGGCCATCGCGAGGATCAATGAGGCGGGGCGACGGGAGAAGGCTCCCACCCTCGGGGAGGTGGCAGCGGGACGGCGCCACCGGCACGACCATCCCCTGAAACGAAACAGGCGCCGGGGCTTCCGGCGCCTGCCTGCATTCCTGTCTGGCCGCAGAGGCCGCGGCGAGCGCTTCCGGGCGCAGCGTCAGCCCACCGACAGCCTGCGCTCCGCGATCTGCTGCTTCATGCTCTTCTGCAGCTTCTCGAAGGCGCGCACCTCGATCTGGCGCACTCGCTCCCGGCTGATGCCGTATTGCTGGGAGAGTTCCTCGAGCGTCGTCGGCTCGTCCTTCAGCCGGCGCTCGATCAGGATGTGGCGCTCGCGGTCGTTGAGCGTCTTCAGGGCCTCGTTCAGCAGCTGGCGGCGGTTGGACATGTCCTGCCGCTCGGCCAGCTCGGTTTCCTGGCTCTCGCTCTCATCCACCAGCCAGTCCTGCCACTCCCCCTCGCTGTCGAGGCGCACCGGCGCGTTCAGCGAGTGGTCCTGCGCGGCAAGGCGCCGGTTCATCGAGATCACGTCCTGCTCCGGGACCTGCAGGGTCTTGGCGATCTTCGCCACCTGCTCCGGCTGCAGGTCGCCCTCCTCGAGCGCCGACATCTGGCCCTTGAGGCGACGCAGGTTGAAGAAGAGCTTCTTCTGCGCCGCGGTGGTGCCCATCTTCACGAGCGACCAGGAGTGCAGGATGTACTCTTGGATCGCGGCCCGGATCCACCACATAGCGTATGTCGCAAGGCGGAAGCCGCGGTCCGGGTCGAACCGCCTGACCGCCTGCATCATGCCGACATTGCCCTCGGAGATCAGTTCGCCGAGGGGAAGACCATAGCCGCGGTAGCCCATCGCGATCTTCGCGACGAGGCGGAGGTGCGAAGTGACCAGCTTGTGCGCTGCCTCGACGTCGCCGTGTTCCTTCCAACGCTTGGCAAGCGCGTACTCTTCCTCCTGCGTCAGCATGGGGAACTTGCGGATCTCCTGGAGATACCGCGCGAGGTTCCCCTCCGGCGCCACCGGAATGACCGAGCTGGAAGCCATGATTCACTGCCTCCTGACCGACGGGACCGCCCCGTGACGGCGGGGTCCGAACGCCGGCTTACGACCGGGATGTGTCGAACGCCTTCCGGGCCCGCCCGTGCCGGTGACGCCCCGGTCACGACGGGGCGAGTGCAGCCACGGGTTGTTTGAGGCACCCGGCGCCATTCGACGGCTTATTCATACACTTTCCAGCCGGGTTTGGCAAGAAAAACCGAGTGTGGCACTCGGTTACTCTTCGTTACCGACCATCTGCGTAAGCGGACAGGCGGCGCAGGAGTTCCGCCATGTCGGCGGGGAGCGCCGACTCGAAGCGCAGCGCCGCGCCGGTCACGGGGTGGCGGAAGCCCAGGGTCGCCGCGTGCAGCGCCTGGCGCGGGAAGCCAAGGAGCGCGGCCCGCAACGGCTCCGGCAGCGTCCGCGCCGCCGACGGCACGCGGCGGCAATAGAGCGGGTCACCGACCAACGGGTGGCCCCTGTGCGAGAGATGGACCCGGATCTGGTGGGTTCGGCCGGTGGCCAGGCGGCAGCGCAGTAGGGCGCAGGCCGTGCCGAAGGTGCGCTCGGTCACGTAGCGGGTGAGCGCCGGCTTGCCCCGGCCTTCCGCCACCACGGCCATGCGCTTGCGGTCGGCCGGATGGCGGCCGATCGGCGCCTCGATCTCGCCCGCGAAAGGGGCGGGCAGGCCCCAGACCAGGGCGAGGTAGGCGCGCTCCAGCTCCTCCCGGCGCGTGGCGAAGGCCTCGGTCAGCGCCTGGTGGGCGCGCTCCGACTTGGCAACGACCATGAGGCCGGAGGTGTCCTTGTCGAGCCGGTGCACGATGCCCGGCCTTCTCTCGCCGCCGATGCCGGTCAGCTCCTCCCCCGCATGGGCGAGCAGGGCATTGACCAGCGTGCCGGCCGGGTTGCCGGGCGCGGGATGGACGACGAGGCCTGCCGGCTTGTCGAGGACGATGAGGTCCGCATCCTCGAAGAGGATGGTGAGGGGCATGGCCTGCGCGACGGGCGTGGCGGGCTCGGGCGGCGGCAGGTGGAGTTCGTAGTGTGCGCCAGCGCGCACCAGCTGGGCTGGATCGGTCAGCGGCGCGCCGTCGCGGCGGACATGGCCCGACTCGATCAGCGCCTTGACGCGCGAGCGCGAGAGCGAGCCTATCGCGCCGGCAAGGAAGCGGTCGGTCCGCTCTCCGGCGGCATCGGCCGGGGCGGTGAGCGTGATGGTCTCGGCGGAGGGCGGTGGGGTGATGTCGTTGCGTGCGCTCAAGTGGCTCGTCGGGGTGATGGGGGTGCTGATTGTCGTCGGCACCGTGGCGCTCGTCGTGGTGATCGTCCAGCGGATGGGCGGCGGATTCGGCGCGCTGCAGGGCGGCGACGGGTCGGCGGTGCCGACCGTGGGACTGGGCCAGCCGGCCGGGACACGGATTGCGGGGCTCGCCGCGTCCGGGGACCGGCTGGCGATCTGGGTGGAGCGGCCAGACGGCGAAGGGCGGCTGGTACTGTTCGACCTACGGCGCGGACGGGTGGCGGGCGAGATCCGGCCGGCAGCGGCGGGACGGGCGCAAGGAGAATGAGGAGCGATCGATTGATCAGGGCGCTTGATCCGCTGCCGCGGACGGGATAGGAAGCGGCCCTCGCCTCGGGTCCCCTTCGTCTAGAGGCCTAGGACACCGCCCTCTCACGGCGGCAACACGGGTTCGAATCCCGTAGGGGACGCCAC
>JADGHI010000097.1 GCA_019689515.1 Acetobacteraceae bacterium
AGGGCCTCGCGGGTGCCGCGCCGCGGAGTTGTTCTTGCGCGCCGCGGGCGGACGCGCAAGGCTGGGACCAGAACGATAAAATTCGGAGGAGACATCTTCATGCCGGTCACACGCCGCGGCCTCGCTGCCGCCACGGCGGCGGTCCTCGCTGCCCCTGCCCTGTCGCGCGCGCAGGGCTCCGACTGGCCCACCGGGCGGCCGATCGAGGTCATCGTCCCCTACCCGCCGGGCGGCGGCGTGGACAGCATGACACGCGCCGTGCTCCCGGTCCTGCAGAAGCACCTGCCCGGCTCGCGCTTCGTCGTCGTCAACCGCGCCGGCGCCGGGGGCCAGATCGGCTGGGAGGCCGCGTTCAACGCCGCGCCGGACGGCTACACCCTTGCCGCCACCAGCGTCCCCGCCCTCGTCACCTACCCGATCGAGCGCCAGACGCGCTATCGCACCCTCGAGTTCAGCTACATCGCCAATGTCGTGGACGATCCTGGCGGGCTCTTCGTCACCGCCGACTCGCCGCTGCGCAGCCTCGCGGATGTCGTCGCCGCGGCGAAGGCGCGCCCCGGCACCCTGAGCTACGGCTCGACCGGCATCGGCTCCGACGACCATCTCCTCGCAATTGCCTTCGAGGAGGCCGCGGGCATCACGACGCCGATGAACCACGCGCCGTTCAACGGCATGGCGCCGGAGGCCACGGCGCTGCTCGGCGGCCACATCGACATCGGCATCTTCAACATGAGCGAGAGCCTCGCCCTGCTGCGCGACGGCAAGATCCGCGGCCTCGGCCAGGCCGCGGCGCGGCGCTGGGCGCAGACGCCGGAGGTGCCGACCTTCCGCGAGCAGGGCCTGGACGTGATCAGCGGCGCGCAGCGCGGCTTCGTCGGACCGCCCCGCCTGCCCGCCGACATCCAGGCACGGCTGGAGGAGGCGTTCGCGAAGGCGCTCGCCGATCCGCAATTCGTGCAGGACGCGGAGCGCCTCGGCCTGCCGCTCGCCCCGCAGGTGGGCGCAGCCTATCGCGCGGAAATCGAGAAGGCCGACCGGGACCTGCGGGCTCTCTGGCAGCGGCGCCCCTGGCGCGAGGGCTAGCGGGAGGGCGTGCCGGCGCGACTGCCGCCGGCCCACCCGCCCGCATACGATGCTTGAATTCGCGGGAGCCGGCGGTCCAACCTCTCGGAAAACCATAAGAGAGGGAGAACGTCGTCATGATCACCCGCCGCCGGTTCGGCGCGGCAACGGCTGGTGCCGCCGCCACGCTCGCCGCTCCCGCCCTCGCCCAGTCCAGTGCCGCCTGGCCCGGCGACCGGCCGGTCGAGGTCGTGGTAATCGCCAATGCCGGCGGCAGCCTCGACGCGATGGCGCGGCTCATCATGCCCTTTGTCGCCGAGCGCATCCCCGGCATGCGCGCCATCGTCTCCAACCGTCCTGGCGCCGGCGGGCAGGTCGGGCTGGAGGTGGTGTTCAACGCCGCGCCGGACGGCCACACCCTCGCCGCCACCACCTTCCCGGCCCACAACGCCATGCCGATGGAGCGGCCGACGCGCTACCGGCCGCTCGACTTCGTCTTCCTCGCCAATGTCGTTGAGGACGCGAACGCCTTCTTCGTCCGCGCCGAGAGTCCCTTCCGGACGCTCGGCGACCTGATCGAGGCCGCGAAGGCGCGGCCGGGCCAGATCAGTTGCGGGTCCACCGGGATCGGCTCCGACGACCACATCTTCATGCTGGCCTTCGAGGCCGCGGCCCGCATCCCGCCGATGGTCCACACCCCCTTCAACGGCATCGCGGCGATCATCCCGCAGCTCCTCGGCGGGCATCTCGACGTCGCGGCGGCCAATATCGGCGACGCCATTGCGCTGGTGCGCGAGGGCAAGCTGCGAGCCCTGGCCCAGGCCGCCGTCACGCGCGGCCCCTACGCGCCGGACGTGCCGACGATGCGCGAGCTGGGCTTCGACATCGTCACCGCCGCTTCACGCGGCATCGTCGGCCCGCCCGGCATGCCGCCGGCGGTGGTGGCGAAGCTTGAGGAGGCGTTCCGCGGTGCACTGGCCGATCCGCGCTTCATCGCAGAGGCGCAGCGCGTCTCGATGCCGCTGCGCCCCCTGGTCGGCGCCGAGTACAAGAAGATGGTCGAGGAGAACGCGGCGATGCTGCAAGAGCTGTGGCAGGCAAGGCCCTGGCGCGATCGGTAGACACGCGGATGGGGCTTGATGCGGCGGGCGTGGCCGGTCCACCTTGCGCCGAAACGATAACCGAACGGGGGAAGCGCACCATGATCACTCGCCGCCGTCTCGGCACTGCCAGTATCGCTGCTGCCGCTGCTCTTGCCGCACCACGCCTGCTCCGCGCCCAGGGCGCCGCCGCCTGGCCCGGCGAGCGGCCGATCGAGGTGATCGTCCCCTTCCCGCCCGGCGGCGGCGTGGACGTGATGACCCGCCTGATCCTGCCGCTCGTCCAGGCGCGGCTTCCGGGCAGCAACTTCGTCGTCATCAACCGCCCCGGCGCCGCCGGCCAGCTTGGGCTGGAGGCGACCTTCAACGCCGCCCCCAACGGCTACACCATCGGCGCCACCACCATCCCCGCGCACAGCGGCATCCCCATCGAGCGGACGGCGCGCTACCGGCCGCTCGACTTCACCTTCATCTGCAACATCGTGGACGATCCGAACGCGATCTTCGTCCGCGCCGACTCGCCGATCCGCACGCTCGGCGACCTGATCGAACGGGCGAAGGCGGGACCCGGACGGATCAGCTATGGCACGACCGGCATCGGCTCCGACGACCACATCTTCATGCTGGAGCTGGAGCATGCCGCGGGCCTGCCGCCGCAGACCCACATCCCCTTCGCCGGCTCCGCGGCGCTGACGCCACAACTCCTCGGCGGGCATCTCGACATGGCGGTGGGCAATGCCGGCGAAATGATCACCCTCTCGCGCGAGGGCAAGGTGCGCGGCCTCGCCGTCGCGACGGCGGAGCGCATGCGCCAGGCGCCCGACATCCCGACCTTCCGCGAGCTCGGCTTCGACATCACCGCCGGCGCCTCACGCGGTCTCGTCGGTCCGCCGGGCATCCCGGAGCCGATCGCCGCGCGGCTGCGCACGGCCTTCGGCGGCGCCATGTCCGATCCCGCTTTCCTGCGCGACGCGGAGCGCCTGGTGATGCCGCTGCGCCCGCTGCTCGGCGAGGACTACAAGCGGATGGCGGCGGAGGTGGACGCGCAGCTCCGCGCGCTGTGGCAGCGTCGGCCCTGGCGGGGATAGGGAGGCGCGGACCGGCGCATCGCGCAGGACGAGGTGCGCCGCCGCCCTGGTGACCGGGACGCCCGGCGCGATGGAGGCGGCACCGCTGCTCCGGAAAGGAAGGGGTGGCGGCGCACCGTCAATCCTCGCCGCATCCCCTCCCAGGCGTAATCGCCGCAGGTGCGGGGCCTTACAGCCCCGTCTTCTCCAGCCGGAGGATCGCCCGCGCCAGCGCCTGCGCGCGCGGCACCATGCTGTCCACCATCAGGAACTCCTCCGGGCTGTGCGCCTTGCCGCCCACTGGGCCGACCGCGCAGAGCGTCGGCGCGCCGACCGCCGAGGTGAAGCCGGAATCCGCGCAGCCGCCGGAGAACTCCCCGCCGGCGGTGAAGCCGGTATCCGCGGCCGCCTCCCGGTACAGATCGAACAGCTTCTCCGAGGCCGGCGTCTGGGTCAGCGGCAGGAACTCCCCCTTCACCGAGAGGGTGGCGCGCGTTCCGGGCACGAAGCTCTTCGCGACGATCTCGTGGATCTTCCCCACGATCTCGTCACGGTCCGCCGGCTCGACATAGCGCAGGTCAATCTGCCCCTGAGCCCAGGGCGCCACCGTGTTCACGCTCTGCCCGCCGGAGACGAGCCCGACATTCAGCGTGATGCCGCGCTCGAGGTCGGTCAGTGCGTGGATCGCCTGGATCTTCCGCGCCAGCTCCTCGATGGCGCTGATGCCCTCGCGGAAATTCCCGCCGGAATGCGCCGCCTTGCCCTCGATCTCCATCACCATGAAGACGCCGCCCTTGCGCCCCGTGACGACGTTGCCGGAGGGCCGGCCGGGCTCGGAGTTGAACACCGCGCGCGCCTGCCGCGCCTCGGCCTCGATCACCGGCCGGCCTTCCGGCGAGCCGATCTCCTCGTCCCCGGTGAACAGGCCGACCAGCGGTCCCGGCGCGCCGCCGAATTTCGCGAAGGCAGCGAGGACGAACATGTTCATCACGATGCCGGCCTTCATGTCGGCCACGCCCGGGCCGAAGGCCTTGTCGCCCTCGATGCGGAAGGGGCGCCGCTGCGGCTCGCCCTTCGGGAAGACGGTGTCGCGGTGGCCCATCAGCACGATGTTGCGCTTCTGGTTGCCGCCGCCGGTCGCGGCCGCCGCCGACTCGTTCGCCACCGTGGCGCGCAGGCAGTCGCCGTACTTCTCGCGCGGGATGGTCTCGACCGGGATGCCGTGGGATTCGAGGAAGCGACGCACCTGGGCGCCGACCGCATCCACCCCGGCCTTGTCGTAGCTGCCCCCGTCGGTGTCCACCATCTGGCGCAGCGCCTCGATCATCGCCTCGCGCTGCGTGGCGAGCCAGGCGGTGATCTGCGCCTCGATCGTACTATCCCGGTCCATCCGGTCGGTCCTTTCAATCCACCTTGCCGATGCGCTGCACGGCGCGGACGAGCCGTGCGGAATCCTCGCGGAAGAAGCGCTCGAACGCTTCCCCGTCGCGGTAGTCGATCGGGCTGCCCGCGGCCTCGAGCGCCCGCTTGAGCTCAGGCTCGGCGACCGCCTGGCGCAGCGCGGCGCGCAGACGGTCCTGGATGGCTGCGGGCGTCCCGGCCGGGGCGAAGACGCCGGCCCAGATGTAGAACTCGACGTCCCGGTAGCCCTTCTCGATGAAGGTCGGCACCTCCTCGAAGCCCGGCGCGCGCCGCGCGCCCCAGCAGGCGAGCGGACGCAGCTTCCCGTCCCGCACATGCGGTAGCGCCGGCCCGGGGCCGGTGGAGAGCGCCTGCACCGTGCCGGAAAGCAGCGCCGTCATCGCCGGACCGCCGCCCTGGTAGGGCACGTGCAGCAGGTCGAGCCCGGCCGCCCCGGTGAACATCGCCATCGCCACGTGGAGCGTCGAGTAATTGCCGGCGGAGGCGTAGGTGATCTGCCCGGGCCGCCGCTTCGCGTCCTCGATGAATTCCTCGAGCGTGCGCCAGGGCGCGTCCGCCCGCACCACGAGCAGCGTGGGATCGGCGGTGATCAGCGCGATCGGCGCGAACTGGTCCACCGTGTACTGGGGAGGCCGGCCGTGCAGCCGGTCCGCCTCCGGCAGCACCGCGAGCGACGAGAGCGCCATCAGCAGCGTGTACCCGTCCGGCGCCGCGCGTGCGACCAAGGCATTGCCGATCGCCCCGCCCGCCCCGCCGCGGTTCACCACCGGCACGGGCTGGCGCCAGATACGCTCCAGTGCCGCCGACACCGGCCTGGCCACCGTGTCCGCCTGCCCGCCGGGCGGGAAGGCGACGATCATCTGCACGGCGCGCGAGGGGTAGTCAGGCGCCGCGCCCTGCGCCAGCACAATGGCTGGCGTCAAGGGAGCGAGGGTGGCTGCAGCGAGAAGGTCGCGTCTCAGCATCTCGGCTTCCTAGTCTCTAGGTGATGCACTCGGCCGGCATGTTCGATGCGGCACGCCGGAGCAAAGACGGTGGTACCTCAGATGGGCACCCGACCTCCGGAGTTGCCAATGCGAAATAACATGAGATCGAGGCAACGTCGGCGCATCCAATCCTCGCTGGGTGGTATTAGCGCCTCGGCCCGGCCGCCTGCGGCACAGCCATGCTGAACCTGCTTGTGTGGCTGCGGCAAGGCAATTGGCACCCCAGCGTTCGCCGCCAGCAGTGCAGCGCAGGGACGATGCCAGCGGTCGGCGTAGTCACCGGGGCGCAGCCCAGTACTGCGGAGGGCCTTAGCCGCATTGTTATCGTAGATGAAAACCGGCAGATCCGGACGCAGGAAAAACAAAAGCTTCGTCGCGGCGGAAATCCCAAGGATGCGCTTCGTCCCGCGCGCACTTTCTAACTCGATACCGCCAACCGCTTGCACCAATGCGACAACCCGCGCGACCTGCTCCGGCCTGGGCAGTGGTGACGGGTCGAAGCCACCCTGACTACGAAGGGCAGTGTGGATGGCCTGCGCCGCCTGCTCTACACCACCGAGGAAACGCCGGGCGATGCTGTAGCCGCCGGTGCGGCGTCTGGCGTCATTATCTTTATTCGGCGCGGCAAAGGCCCGCAGCAACGGCCCCGGTAGCTGTCTAGTACCAGCGGCCGCACGCAGATGTCCAAACTCAGTGAAGAAGGCCCCGTCTGACCAACGATAGCGATGGTCCTCGGTAGCCCCGACGCCGTACCATTTCTGTAGCGCGAGCACCGCATCCTCTGCCTCTATGCGTGCCATGCCCCTCCCTATCCCCTGACCCGGGCGCTTGGCTGATGTTCCCGCCGCTACGCGCCATCATGAGTAGTCAACGGCGGCACGGCTAGCCCACCGGATTCTCCAGCACGCCGATGCCGGAGATCTCGATCCGCACCACGTCCCCGGCCTTGAGGAACTTCGGCGGCTGGAACCCGATCCCGACCCCCGCCGGCGTGCCGGTGGCGATGATGTCGCCCGGCTCGAGTGTGATGCCGGCGCTGATCGTCTCGATCAGGGTGGGGATGTCGAAGATCAGGTCGGCCACCGCCGCGTCCTGGCGCAGCTCGCCGTTCACCCAGGTGCGCAGGCGCAGCGCGCCGGGATCCGGCACCTCGTCAGCGGTGAGGATGGCAGGGCCCATCGGGCAGAACCCGTCCAGGCCCTTGCCGAGGATCCACTGCCGGTGCCGGTGCTGCAGCGTCCGTGCCGTCACGTCGTTGACGATGGTGTAGCCGAAGACGTGCCCCATCGCCTCGGCGCGGCGGATGCCCCGCCCGCCGGCGCCGATCACCACCGCCAGCTCGCCCTCGTAGTCCACGGAACCGGTCGGATCGAGATGCGCCGGGATCGGCTCGCCCGGCCCGATCACCGCGGTCGGCGGCTTGGAGAACACCACCGGCGCCTCCGGCACCACCTCCCTCGCCGTAGCGTCGAAGCCGGAGCCGGCGAACTCCTTGGCGTGCTCGTGGTAGTTCTTGCCGACGCAGAAGATGTTCTTCGCCGGGCGCGGGATCGGCGCCAGGACCCGCGCCCCCGCCACCACCGGCGCGGTCGAGAGGCGTGCCGCGACACGCGCCAGCGCCGCCGGGCCAGCCGCGATCACCGCGCGCATGTCCTGCGGCAGGGCGGCGTCCACCGGCGCGGGGTCGCGCACCAGCCCGTTGGCGTCCAGCACGCCGACCCGCGTGCCGCCCTGCGGATCGCGGAAGGTGACCAGCCGCATCAGCTCCCCTCCCCTTGCCGCGCCGCCGCCGCATCGGGATCGGCGAGCGGCACCGCCGCCGCCCGCTCGATCGCCCGCGCGCCGCGCAGCGCCAGATCGTCGCGATAGAGCGCCGCGACCACCTGCACCGCCCTCGGCATCCCTTCCCCGTCGAGCCCGACCGGCACCGTGACCGCCGGCTGGCGCGTCAGGTTGAAGGCGAAGGTCCAGGGCGCCCAGTCCCGCCACAGCGCCTCCGCCGGGCGCAAGGTCGGCGCATCGGCGTCGAACGCCGCGGTGGGCGTGGCGGCGGTCAGAACCAGGTCGTAGCGCTGGTGGAACCGCGCCATCGTGTGCGCCGCCTCGAGCCGCATCGCCTCCGCGGCGAGGTAGTCCGCCGCGCTCATCGCGCCGTCCCGCTCCGCCACCTCGCGGATGCCAGGCTCCAGCAGCTCGCGCTTCTCCTCGGGCGTCGCCGCCACCACGCGAGCCAGCGCCACGGCCCAGACACGGCCGAAGATGGCGCGCGTGTCCGGCAGGCCGGGATCGGCTTCCTCCACTGTCGCGCCCTGCTCCTCCAGCAGCCGTGCCGCGGCCGTCAGCGCCGCCTCGCCATCCTCGTCGAGCGGTGGATCGAAGCCGAGGCGACGGACCAGCGCGACGCGCAGGCCCGCCACGCCGTCCTCGATGCCCTGGCGCCAGTCGCGCGGCTCGTCCGGCAGGCAGTAGGGGTCGCGCAGGTCGAAGCGCGCCATGGCGGAGAGCATCAGTGCCGCGTCGCGCACGCTGCGCGCCATCGGCCCGGCCACTGCGACGTGCCCGAAGGCCCCGAGCGGCCATTGCGGCACCCGCCCGAAGCTCGGCTTCACGCCCACCAGCCCGCAATAGGCCGCCGGGATGCGGATGGAGCCGCCCGCATCCGAGCCGATGTGCAGCGGACCGAAGCAGGCCGCCCCCGCCGCCCCCGCGCCGGAGGAGGACCCGCCCGGCGTGCGCCGAGGATCCCAGGGATTGCGCGTGATCCCGTGCAGCGGGCAGTCGCCCGGCGACTTCCAGCCGAATTCGGTCGTCGTCGTCTTGCCGAGGATCACCGCGCCCGCCGCCTTCAGCCCCAGCACCGCCGGCGCGTCCTGCGACACCGGCTCCGGGTCGGTCGTGCGGCTGCCGCGCCGCGTCGGGAAGCCGGCGAGGTCGAGCAGGTCCTTCACCGTGGCCGGCACGCCGTCGAGCGGCCCCATCGGCCGGCCGGCCATCCAGCGCGCCTCGCTCTCCCCGGCGGCGACCACGGCGCGCGGATTCATCACGGCGAAGGCGTTGACCCAGGGGTTGTAGCGCGCGATGCGCTCCATCACGGCCTGCAGCGCCTCCACCGGCGACAGCGCGCGCCGCGCGTACAGCGCGAGCAGCGTCTCGGCCGACATCAATGCGGGATCGGTCACGTCCATCTGGGAGCCTTCAACATCCGGGCGCAGCATGACGGTTGGCCCGCGCGAGGCAACCCCTGCCTGTCCGAAGGCATGACCGCCCTGCGCCGGCCCGCACGCGCATTGCCCGGCGGCATGGGGGAAGGATGCATCGAAGCGGGCAGCCATCGTCCCACGCCGCACCGCACAGGGCCGCGAGATGGACAGTCCTCCCCGCAGGTGGCGCGCGCGCGTCCCCTTCCCGTGATCGCCAGGGCCGCCCACATCGCGCCGGTGGCGGCCCGACCGGCGGGCCGCTCGCCTGCCGGACTTCCCGCGCGCCCCGCTTCGGCGCAGCATCGCCGCGCACGGGCGAGCGCCGCCCGACGCACACCGGCGCCGCCCGCCCAAAGGAGCGAACCTCATGTCCGACACCCGTCCCGACGCTTCCAGGCCCTGGGAATGGCCCGAGGAGCACTGGCGCAAGATCGTCGGCCGCGCCCGCGCCGGCCGCTCGCTGCGCCCGGCCGCCTGGCCGAACGGCGCCCGGTGCTGCGTCGCCCTCTCCTTCGACGCCGACCACGACACGATCCCGTTGCGTGACGGCGACGAGAGCCCGATGCGCATCAGCCAGGGCCAGTACGGCAGCCGCCAGGGCGTGCCCCGCATCCGCGCTCTGCTCGCGCGCCACGGCATCCGTGCGAGCTTCTTCTACCCCGCCGTCTCCGCCCTGCTCTATCCGGAGGAGGTCCGCGCCGTCGCCGCCGAAGGCCACGAGATCGGCATCCACTCCTGGATCCATGAGGCCAACACCCGCCTACCCCCGGGCGTCGAGCGCGACCTCACCCTCCGCGCCGCGGACGTGCTGGAGAAGCTCTCCGGCCGCCGCCCGGTCGGCATCCGCACGGCGAGCTGGGACTTCTCCGTGGATACCCTCTCGATCATTCGCGAGATGGGCCTGCTCTACGACTCCAGCCTGATGGCCGACGACGATCCCTACGAGCTGCTCGAGAACGGCGAGCCCACCGGCATCGTCGAGCTGCCGCCGGAGTGGATCCGCGACGATGCGGTCTATTTCAACATGGTCCGCTTCTCGGCGCTGCGCCCCTACACCCCGCCCTCCGCGGTCGAGGAGATCTTCCGCGCCGAGTTCGACGGCGCCTATGCCGAGGGCGGGCTGTTCCTGCTCACCATGCACCCCCATGTGATCGGCCATCGCAGCCGCATCGCGCTGCTCGACCGCCTGCTGCGCCACATCAAGAGCCACGCCGGCGTGTGGTTCGCGACCCATGAGGAGGTCGCGCGCCACTGCAAGGAGAGCGCCGGCGCCGCCGCGCGCTGAGCCGCGCTTCGGCCGGCCGGCCGGGCGAGCGGCCGCCGGCGCCTCGCGCTGAGCGGCGCTTCGACCAGCCAGGCGAGCGGCCGGCCGGGCGAGCGGCGACTGGCGCCGCCTCGCCCGGCCGCGCGTCATGCGGCCTGGGCCACCGCCGCGCTCCAGGGCGAGACCACGTCGCTGATCCCGACCCGCTCGCCGTCTGCCCGGACCTGGATCAGGTTCGGGCAGGCGAAATTCACCGGCAGCACGGCGTGCTCGACACGCTCCACCGGCGCACCGTCGGCGGCGATCGCCTCCACCACCGCCGGCGGCAGGCGCCGGTCCGCGGTCACCGC
>JADGHI010000098.1 GCA_019689515.1 Acetobacteraceae bacterium
CCCGCGAGCCCGGTCTTGCCCCCCCGGCGGCCCGATGCGAAAACGCGCGCGCCCCGCCTGGACCCGGGCGGGTTCCCGTCGTTGCGGCCGGCGCCCTTCACGTGCGTCGGCGCCAGGTTGCGAGGATCGGCATGGCCAAGATCAAAGTGAAAAACCCCGTCGTCGAACTCGACGGCGACGAGATGACCCGGATCATCTGGGGGTTCATCAAGGACCGACTGATCCTCCCCTACCTCGACATCGACCTCAAGTACTACGACCTCAGCATCCAGAAGCGCGACGAGACCGATGACCAGATCACGGTGGACGCCGCGCACGCGATCAAGAAGTACGGCGTCGGCGTGAAGTGCGCGACCATCACGCCGGACGAGGCGCGCGTCGAGGAGTTCAAGCTGAAGAAGATGTGGCGCTCGCCCAACGGGACGATCCGCAACATCCTCGACGGCACGATCTTCCGCGAGCCGATCATCTGCCGCAACGTGCCGCGGCTCGTGCCGCACTGGTCCAAGCCGATCGTGATCGGCCGCCATGCCTATGGCGACATCTACCGCGCGGCGGAGACGAAGATCCCCGGCCCCGGCAAGGTGACGCTCACCTACCAGCCGGCCGACGGCAGCGCGCCGACGGTGCTCGACGTGCACGACTTCAAGGGCGCGGGCGTCACGCTCGGCATGCACAACACGAAGGAGTCCATCGAGGGCTTCGCGCGCGCGAGCTTCAACTACGGCCTGGCGCGCAATTTCCCGGTTTACCTCTCGACCAAGAACACGATCCTCAAGGCCTATGACGGCATGTTCAAGGACGTGTTCCAGGAGATCTACGACAAGGAGTTCAAGGCGGAGTTCGAGAAGCGGGGCCTGACCTATGAGCACCGCCTGATCGACGACATGGTCGCCTCGGCGCTGAAGTGGGAGGGCGGCTATGTCTGGGCCTGCAAGAACTACGACGGCGACGTGGAGAGCGACATCGTCGCGCAGGGCTTCGGCTCGCTCGGCCTGATGACCTCGGTGCTGCTCTCGCCGGACGGCAAGACGGTGGAGTCGGAGGCGGCGCACGGCACCGTCACGCGCCACTACCGCGAGCACCAGAAGGGCCGCGAGACGAGCACCAACCCGATAGCCTCGATCTTCGCCTGGACCCGCGGCCTCGCCTATCGCGGCCGCTTCGACGACACGCCCGACGTGGTGCGGTTCGCCGAGACGCTGGAGCGGGTCTGCATCGAGACCGTCGAGAGCGGCTACATGACCAAGGATCTCGCGATCCTGATCTCGAAGGACCAGCCCTGGCTGAACACCCAGGCGTTCCTCGCGAAGATCGACGAGAACCTGAAGAAGGCGATGGGGTGATCCTGCGCCAAGGGTCCGGCCACGGCGCGGCGGCGTCCACGCCCCGCGCCGCCCGGGCCCCCGCATTTCCACTACTCGCAACGGGCCGCACGCGCATGTCGCTGCGGCCCGAGGCGCCGCTACGAGGCGTTGCCATCCAAACGCGTTTGGTCCTCGCACCACCAGTGGCGGTTCATGCGCCCTGGCGCCGCCGCTGCATGCCGCGGCGGTAGCGGTCGCGTCGCGTCCCCGCACGGCCGATGGCGTCCCTTACCCTCTCCGACTGGCTGGGCCTCGGCGTCTTCTTCCTCTGCTGGATTGCCTACGCGCTGGTGACGACCCGCGTGCCGGCGATCCGCGCCCGCAGCGTCATCGCCGCGATGGATGAGCATCGGCGGCGATGGATGATCGCCATGCTGGAGCGCGAGAACCGCATCGCCGACATCGCGACCATCGGCAACCTGATGCAGAGCACGTCCTTCCTCGCCACCACCTCCATTTTCGTGCTCGGCGGCCTGGTGGCGATGCTCGGCGCGCCGGATCTCGGCCGACGCGTCCTTTCCGCCCTGCCCTACGCCGCGGTGCCGGAGGAGGCCGCGTGGGAGGCCAAGGTCGCGCTGCTCCTGATCATCTTCGTCAACGCCTTCTTCGCGCTGACCTGGGCGCTGAGGCAGTTCAACTACGCCTCGATCCTCGTCTCCGGCATCCCGCCGGGCCCGCCCGACCCGGCGCGCATCGCCCAGGCCGAAGCGGCCGCGCAGGTACTCAACCGCGCGGCGCGGCACTTCAGCACCGGCCTGCGGAGCTACTATTTCGGGCTCGCCGCGCTCGCCTGGCTGCTGCACCCGCTGGCGCTCGTGGTCGCCAGCCTGCTCGTGCTCCGCGAACTGCACCGGCGCGAGTTCCGCAGCGAGGTGCGCGAGGCACTCATCGCCGGCAACTCGCGGCGGTGAGGCAACGCCCCACCCCCGCGGGCATCCGGCCACCCAGGGCCGGCACCCCTCACTCGTGCGACAGGGCCAGCACGCGCAGGTAATAGGCGGCGGTCTGCTTCACCTCCTCCTCGGAGGCATAGAACCGCTCGCGCCCGGTCTCGTTGCGCCGCGGCTCGACATCCACCTCCACCAAAGTCGAGAGGGTCGGCGTGCCATCCGCGCGCTGGCCGACGAGCTGCACCATCACCCGTTGCCCAGCCGAGCCGCGATTTGCGACCGTGAAGGTGAACTCATGCGCCGTCGCCGGACCGGCCGGCTCGATTCCTGCCTCCGGGCCGAGCGTAAGGTTGTTCACGCGCAGGCCACCGATCGTCGCCTCGTAGCGCTCAAGATCCCCCGCCGGGATGCGGGTCCAGCGCAACTCGGCAGGCGCGGACTGTGCCTGCGCCGTGCCAGGGGACGACGCGGCCAGGGTGAACGCACCGGAAGCGGCCAGGATCAACAGAGCGCGGCGATGCATGCGCAGTGTCCTTCCTCGTAAAGCGCCGGAGAATGGGGCCGCGGAGAATAGTCAGCGCGCCACGCGGCACAAGCATATCACCCGCGCACCAGGGCGAAGATCAGGGCGAACGCCTCGCCCCACCCCGGCATCCGTCCGTCGTGCGTCCGGTGCGAAGGCCGGCCTACGCAGTCAGGGCCCGGCGCACCGCTTCCAGTGCCTCGGCCGCCTTCGCCGCATCGGGGCCGCCGGCCTGCGCCATGTCCCGCCTGCCGCCACCGCCCTTGCCGCCGACCGCTGCGCTCGCAGCCCGCACCAGCGCCACCGCGTCGGCCTTGTCCTTCGCGGCCTCGCCGACGCCGACGACGATGCTCGCCTTGCCCTCGGCCGTGCTGACCAGCGCTACGACATCCGCCGTGCCGCCTTTCAGGATCGCCTCGGCGAGGCCCTTCAGGTCGCGCGCCGGCACCTCGCCAACCTCGCGCAGCGCAACGCGCAGGCCGCCGTCCAGCCGCTCGACCTCCGCCGCCGCCCCGCCGGTCGCAAGCTTCTTGCGTAGTTCGGCAAGCTCGCGCTCCAGTCGCCGCCGCTCCTCGAGCAGCGCGGCGACGCGCTCCGGCAGCTCCGCCGGGCGGACCTTCAGCGCCGCGGCGGCCTCGGCGAGGTAGCGTTCCTCTTCCTCGACGGCGCGGACCGCCGGCTCGCCGGCAACCGCCTCGATGCGGCGCACCCCGGCGCTGACCGCCCCCTCGGAGATCACCTTGAACAGCCCGATATCGCCGGTGCGCCGCACATGCGTCCCGCCGCAGAGCTCCAGCGAATAGATGCCCTGCCGCTCCTCCGCCGCGGGATCGTGCCCCATGCCGACGACGCGCACTTCCTCGCCGTATTTCTCGCCGAACAGGGCCATCGCGCCGGCTTGCACCGCGGCCTCCGGCGTCATCAGCCTCGTGGTGACCTCGGCGTTCTCGCGCACCCGGGCGTTGACCTCGCGCTCCACCCAGGCGAGCTCCTCGGGTTCGATCGCCTTCGGGTGCGAGACGTCGAAGCGCAGCCGGTCCGGGGCCACCAGCGAGCCCTTCTGCGAGACATGCGGGCCGAGCCTGCGGCGCAGCGCCTCGTGCAGCAGGTGAGTCGCGCTGTGGTGGGCGCGGATCGCGGCGCGGCGCTCATGGTCCACCTCCGCCAGCACCGGGGTCCCGACGCGCACCTCACCATGCGCCACGACACCGTAGTGCACGAAGAGGTCGCCGAGCTTCTTCTGCGTGTCGCGCACGACGATCCGGCAGATCTCGCCCCCACCCGCGCTGATCAGGCCGGTGTCGCCGACCTGGCCACCGCTCTCGCCGTAGAAGGGCGTCTGGTTCAGCACGACGGCCACCTCGGTGCCGACCGCCGCGCTCTCCACGGGCTTGCCGTCCACGACGAGGGCGACGATCTCACCCTCCGCCGTCTCGGTCGTGTAGCCCAGGAACTCGGTCGCTCCGACCTTCTCCTTGATGTCGAACCACACGCCCTCGGTCGCCGCCTCGCCGGAGCCGGCCCAGGCGGCGCGGGCGCGCCGGCGCTGCTCCGCCATCGCCGCCTCGAAGCCGGCGACGTCCACGGGGCGGCCCTCGGCCCGCAATGCATCCTGCGTCAGGTCGAGCGGAAAGCCGTAGGTGTCGTAGAGACGGAAGGCGACCTCGCCCGGCAGCGGCTCATGGGCGCCGAGCTTCGCCGTCTCCTCCGCCAGCAGGCCGAGACCGCGGGCGAGCAGGGTGCGGAAGCGGCCCTCCTCCAGCTTCAGGGTCTCGGTGATCAGCGGCTCGGCCCGGACCAGTTCCGGATAGGCCGCGCCCATCTGGCGCACGAGGACCGGGACGAGGCGGTGCAGCAGCGCGTCCTGGGTGCCCATCATGTGCGCGTGGCGCATGGCGCGGCGCAGGATGCGGCGCAGCACGTAGCCGCGGCCCTCGTTCGAGGGCATCACGCCATCCGCGATCAGGAAGGCGCCGGCGCGCAGGTGGTCGGCCACCACCCGGTGGCTCGCCCGGAACGGCCCGTCCGGATCGTGCCCCGTCGCCTCCGCGCTCGCCAGGATGATCGCGCGCAGCGTGTCGGTGTCGTAGTTGTCGTGCTTGCCCTGGAGGATCGCGGCGAAGCGCTCGAGCCCCATGCCGGTGTCGATCGAGGGCTTGGGCAGCGGCACGCGCGTGCCGGGCGGCCCTTCCTCGAACTGCATGAAGACCAGGTTCCAGATCTCGATGAAGCGGTCGCCGTCCGCGTCCTCGCTGCCCGGCGGCCCGCCCGGGATCTCCGGGCCGTGGTCGTAGAAGATCTCGCTGCACGGGCCGCAGGGGCCGGTGTCGCCCATGCGCCAGAAATTGTCGGAGGTCGGGATGCGGATGATCCGGCTGTCGGGCAGGCCCGCGACCTTCTTCCAGTAGGTCGCCGCCTCCTCGTCCTCGGAGTACACCGTGACCAGCAGGCGCTCCTTCGGCAGGGCGAAGTCCTTGGTCAGCAGCTCCCAGGCGTAGGCGATCGCCTGCTCCTTGAAGTAGTCGCCGAAGCTGAAATTGCCCAGCATCTCGAAGAAGGTGTGGTGCCGGGCGGTGTAGCCGACATTGTCCAGGTCGTTGTGCTTGCCGCCCGCGCGCACGCATTTCTGCGCCGTGGTGGCGCGCGTGTAGGGCCGCTTCTCCTGGCCGGTGAAGACGTTCTTGAACTGCACCATGCCGCTGTTGGTGAACAGCAGCGTCGGGTCGTTGCGGGGCACCAGCGGCGAGGACTCGACCACGGCGTGCCCGTTGCGCGCGAAGAAGTCGAGGAAGGTGGCGCGAATCTCGTTGCTGCTGCTCATGGCCCCGAAAGCCCGGTCTGGGGCCCAACGCCCCGAATTCTGCTCGCCCCCCTTTCCGCCCCGGATCGGCGCCGCCACTGGCGACGGCCACGGCAACAGGCGGGGAGGCCCAGCGTCCCTCTAGCGCGCAGCGCGGACAGCGTCGAGGGACGACCATTCCCGCCCCGGAGGCCGGCCCATGGCAGAGACGGCAACACCTTCCGCCCAGGCGCCTGGTCCGGCGGCAACCCGTCCCCGCGCGCACCGTTGCACTGCGGCAGCCGCCGGCACGCGGGCGCGCCCTGCGGTCCGGCCGGCCAGATCGCCTGCCCGCCTGACCGCCGCGCGGCCCCGGCCGGTGGGCGGCGCGACCGGCCGCCTTCGCGGCGCCACCCAGTCCGGAGGAGACCGAAACCATGCGGGCGTTCCTGGAAGCCAGACTGCTCGACGCGCTGGGCGCCGAGCGCCAAGCCCTGGACGCGATGGAGGCCATGCTCGACGCCGCCGCCTCCCCGAGCCTCAGGCGCGCGATCCAGGAACACATGGCCGAGACCGAGCGTCACATCGAACGCCTCGAGCAGGCCGCGCAGATGCTCGGCATTGCCACCCCGGAAGCCAGCATCTGCGAAGGCATGCAGGGCCTCATCGAGGAGGCCCAGGAGACGATCGAGGGTATGGAGCCGGGCCCGCTGCTCGACGTCGCCCTGATCGCCGAGGCGCAGCAGATCGAGCACTACGAGATCGCGGCATACGGCACGCTCCGCGCGCTGCTCCAGGCCTGCGGCCACCAGGAGGCCTGCGAGCTGATCGCCCAGACGCTCGAGGAGGAGAAGGCCGCCGACACGCGGCTCTCGCAACTCGCCGAGCGCGAGATCAACCCGGAGGCGCTGCGCCAGGACCAGGCGGAGCAGGATCCGGCCCGGCGCGGGACCGACAGCGCCGCCTGAGCCCCGCCCCGGCGAATCAGCCGCCAGCGGCGCAAAGCACCGGGGCGGAAGCCGGGTCCGCCCCCTGTGCGCTCCTCGCTACTCCGCCGCCTGCGGCTCCTCCGTGTCCTCGCCGACCAGCATGGCGTTCGCCACCACCCCGGCCTGGGCGCGGATCTTCTGCTCGATCGCCGCCGCCGTCTCCGGATGCTCGCGCAGGAACTGCTTGGCGTTCTCGCGCCCCTGGCCGATGCGCTGGCTGTCATAGCTGAACCAGGCGCCGGACTTCTCGACGATGCCCGCCTTCACGCCGAGGTCGATCAGCTCGCCGACCTTGGAGATGCCCTCGCCGTACATGATGTCGAAGTCCACCTGCCGGAAAGGCGGCGCCATCTTGTTCTTGACCACCTTCACGCGGGTCGAGTTGCCCACCACCTCGTCGCGCTCCTTGATCGAGCCGACGCGGCGGATCTCCATCCGCACGGAGGCGTAGAACTTCAGCGCGTTGCCGCCCGTCGTCGTCTCCGGGTTGCCGAACATCACGCCGATCTTCAGCCGGATCTGGTTGAGGAAGATCAGCAGCGTGTTCGAGCGCGAGACCGAGCCGGTCAGCTTGCGCAGCGCCTGGCTCATCAGCCGCGCGTGCAGGCCGACATGGGAATCGCCCATCTCGCCCTCCAGCTCGGCGCGCGGCACCAGCGCGGCGACGCTGTCCACCACCAGCACGTCAATGGCGCCGGAGCGCACCAGCGTGTCGGCGATCTCCAGCGCCTGCTCGCCGGCGTCGGGCTGGCTGATCAGCAGGTTGTCCACGTCCACGCCGAGCTTCTTCGCGTAGCCCGGATCGAGCGCGTGCTCGGCGTCGATGAAGGCGCAGGTCCCGCCCTTCTTCTGCGATTCGGCGATGCAGTGCAGCGCGAGCGTCGTCTTGCCCGAGCTCTCCGGGCCGTAGATCTCGACGATGCGCCCCTTCGGCAGCCCGCCGATGCCGAGCGCCAGGTCGAGGCCGAGCGATCCGGTCGAGACCACCTCGACATCGCCCTGCTTCTCCTGGCGCGCGCCCATGCGCATGATCGAGCCCTTGCCGAAGGCCCGCTCGATCTGGCTCAGCGCGGCGTCGAGCGCCTTTACCTTGTCCATGCGGTGCTGTCCCCGATGCTGTCTTTTCCGATGCCCCTGGCGCCGCCCGCGCGCCGGTCGGCCTTCCCTGCCATACCCACAACCATAAGGCGCAAAATCCGGGCGGAAATTCTCCTCTTCCGCCTCGCTTGCACCCGGATCGGGGGGAAACGCAAGCGAATCCGACCCTCTCACAACCGATTAACGAAGCGTACAAACTATGTTCCCAGCCGGGCCGGATGACAAGAACATTTAGTAAACAACGACGTGGAATTCACCCCGCCTCGGCCAGCACGGCCCGCACCGCCGCGACCAGGTCCTGCGGTCCGTAGGGCTTGGCGAGGAAGCGCAGCCCCTCCGCCGACAGGTCCTCCCCGATGGTCGCCTCGGCATAGCCGGAGACCAGGACCACCGGCAGGTCGGGAAAGCGCCGGCGCAACCTGCGCGCGAGTTCCAGGCCATCCATGCCCGGCATCGAGACGTCCGACACTAGCGCCGCCGGCGCCAGGTCCGCCCCTGCTCCATCCAGTTCCGCCAGCGCCTCCTCGCCCCCCGGCGCCGACCGGACGGCGTAGCCCGCCGCGCGCAGGGCCAGTTCGGCCAGCCGGCGCACCGGCGATTCGTCCTCCACCAGCAGCACCGGCCCCAACGCCGGGCGGGGGCGTGCCGGCGCTGCCGGCGGACCCAGATCAGGCGCGGCCCTGGGGGTGCGCCCGGACGCAACCGCGATCGAGGGGAAGGCCCCACCCGGTGCCGCCTCCGCCTCGTGCCGCGGCAGCCAGAGGCGGAACACCGTGCCCTCTCCCGGTTGGCTCCGCACCGTCACATGCCCGCCGGACTGGCGCATTACGCCCTGCACCGTCGCGAGGCCGAGCCCGGTGCCGCCCTGCCCGCGCCGGGTGGTGAAGAACGGATCGAAGAGGCGCGGCATGAGCTCCGGCGGGATGCCGCAACCCGTGTCGGCCACCTCCAGCACCACCCAGCGGCCGGGGGGAATCGGCTCGGGCATCGCCGTGCCCGGTTCCAGGCGCGGCCGCAGCAGCGTCGCGTGCGAGGTCGCGAGGCGCAGCGTCCCCCCCTCCGGCATGGCGTCGCGCGCATTGGCGGCGAGGTTGAGCAGCACCTGATCGAGCTGCACCGGGTCCATGCGCACCAGCCGCCCCGGCTCCTCAAGCGCCAGTTCGACCCGCACCCGGTCGCCGACCACCCGCCGCACCAGCCCCTCGGCCCCGCGCACCGCCTCGTTCAATGCCAGCACCCGCGGCTGGAGCGTCTGCTGCCGGGCGAAGGCGAGCAGCCGGCCCACGAGCGCCGCGCCGCGCCGTGCTCCGTCCAGGATCTGCTGCAGCTCGACCGCGACCTCCTCCTCCGGCCGGCGGGCGAGCGCCGCCTCGGCGCTGCCGATCACCGCGGTGAGCAGGTTGTTGAAGTCGTGCGCGACGCCGCCGGCGAGACGCGCGATGGCCTCATGCGCCCCGGCGCGTGCCAGCCGTGCTTCCACCCGCGCCTCGAGCCGCAGCCGCGGCGTCGCGTCCACGACGCGGAGCACAACGCCCTCCACGGCACCGTCGCGCCAGCGGAGCGGATGGCACTGGACATCCACCACCGCATCCGGGCCAGCCGGGCCGGGGTTGCCCCCCCTGTCGAGATGCGCCTCGATCGGCGCCGCCTCGGCCTCGCCGTCGGCGGAGGCCCGGGTCTCCACGCCGCGGCCGGCCACCGCAGCGGCGATGCACGCGCGAACCGCGGCACGGTGCCTGGGCGCGAACAGGGCCGTGGCGGGGCCGCCCTCGCGGAGCACCGCCTCTGCCGGCGTGTCGGCAAGAAGGCGCCTCAGCGCCGGATTCGCCACGATGAGGCGCCCGGCCGTGTCGAGCACCGCGACGCCCGTTGGGTCTGCCTCGAATACGGCACGGAGCGCCTCCGCACGCGCGGAGCCGAAGCGCGCCGCGAGGCGGGCTCCGAAGCCATACGCCCCGTCCGCGTCGGCAGTCATTCCCCACCGGCCGCGCGAGAGCAGCCGCCGCACCGCAAGGCCGCCGGCCGCCACAGGCCCCTCCTCGGCGCCCCCCACGCCGCGGCGCGCCCGATCGGCTGCATGGTCGCGGTCCGCCACCGCGGCGCGCAGGGCACCATCTCGCAGCATGTCGCCGCCGACGCCGCGCCCTTCCGTCACATTCGCCGCCCCCTGCGTCGTCATCTGCCCTTGCGCAGCCCATCAGGTGCGGCACGCCGCGACCTCGGCAAGCATCGCTGCGCGGATTGACGGAGCTCTTGCCGCGAAATCACGCTGCCCCCGGCGTTGCACCGGCCGCGGAGGGCCGCAGGCGCCAGACGAAGGCGATGATCTCCGCCACCGCCTGGTAGTGCTCGACCGGGATTTCGGCCTCCAGCTCGAGCACGTACAGCGCGCGCGCCAGCGGGGGATTCGTCACCACCGGCACGCCATGGCGCTCGGCCTCGGCGCGGATGCGCGCGGCCAGCGAGTCCACGCCCTTCGCCACCACCCGCGGCGCCGCGTTCGAGCCGCGTTCATAGGCGAGCGCGACCGCATAATGCGTCGGGTTGGTCACCACCACCGCTGCCTGCCGCACCGCCGCCAGCATGCGCCGGCGCGAGCGAGCCAGCCGGATCCGGCGCAACCTGGCCTTCACCTGCGGATCGCCCTCGCTCTCGCGCAGCTCCTCGCGCAGTTCCTGGCGG
>JADGHI010000099.1 GCA_019689515.1 Acetobacteraceae bacterium
CGTCGGCGCCACCGCCAAGGCGGACGGCTCGCCCCTGACCCAGGCGGACCTGGCGGCCGATGCGGCGATCGCCGCGGGGCTGGCGGCGCTCTGCCCGGACATCCCGGTGCTCTCCGAGGAAGGCGCCGACGGCGCTGCCGCCTCACGGCTGGGCCGCCGCTTCATCCTGGTGGACCCGCTGGACGGCACGCGGGAATTCCTCGGCCGGACCGACGAGTTCACGGTCAATATTGCACTGATTGAGGACGGGCGGCCGGTGCTCGGCGTCGTGCATGCCCCGGCGCTGCGGCGCCTTTGGCTCGGCGACGCCGCCGCCGGGCGGGCGGAGAGGCGCGAGAGTGGGGCCCCGCAGGAGGGCCGTCCGATCCATGCCCGCCCGGTGCCGGATCGGGATCTCGTCGCCGTTGCCAGTCGCTCTCACCGTGATGCGGAAACCGACGCCTTCCTGGCGCGGCTGCCGGTCGCCGGCTGCCGCTCGATTGGCTCTTCGCTGAAATTCTGCCTCGTCGCCGAGGGCGAGGCGGATGTCTATCCGCGCTTCGGCCCGACCATGGAATGGGACACCGCCGCCGGGCACGCCGTGCTCGTCGCCGCCGGCGGCCGGGTCACGGCGCCGGACGGCGGGGAGTTCCGTTACGGCAAGCGCGAGGAGGGCTTCCGCAACGGCCCCTTCATCGCCTGGGGCGGGGGCGGTGCCCCCGCGGCTCAGGCCGCGCCGACGATATAGGCGGGCGCCTCCTCGGTCTCGAAGCGCACCTCCTTCACGCCCGGCACGCCCTCCGCCAGCACACGCAGGCCCTGCTTGACCTTCTCCGAGCGGCAGAAGCCGTAGAAGGTGACGACGCCGTCATTCACGTCAGGGAAGATGAAGTAGGTGTCCACCCAGGGTTCGCAGCGCATCGCTTCCAGGACCCGGATGCGGATGCGCGAATCCGGGGCATCGGCGGAGAGCGACTGCGGCGGGGCGATGAGGGCGCGCAGCAGGTCGGCGCGCGAGACGACGCCGAGGAGCTTGCCGTCGCGCACCACCGGGACGCGACGGATGTTCTTCTCCTCGATGATGCGGGCGATGTGCTCGATCGGGGTGTCCTCGTCGACGGTGACGAGGTCGGTGGTCATCACGTCGCGCGCCTTGCGGCCGTGGGTGCGGGCGTAGCGCGCGGCCTGATCATCCGCGGACTTGAACAGGCCGGCGATCCAGCTCTGCGGCCGGTCCTCGACTGCGGCGAGGCGGCGCATCAGGTCGCCCTCGGTCACCATGCCGAGCAGCTTGCCCGACGAGTCCACGACCGGCGCGCCCGAGATGCCGCGGTCCGATAGCACGCGCGCCACGGCCTCGACCGGCGCGTCGGGCGGGACGGTGACGAGCGAGGTGGTCATCAGGTCACGGGCGCGCATGGGCGGACTCCTCTGGCTGGGGTGCTTGCGCGGATCTAGGCAGGCATGGTGGCGGTCAGCCTTGATTTGGCGCAACCGTGACCGGCGCGGCGTCAGGCCGCTCCCTTGCCGCATCGCCTCAGCGGCGCGGCCGCGTCACCGCGGCCCAGGTGGTCGTGACATGGGCGCATGGCTCCGCGGCGCCCTCGGCGCGGAGCCAGACCTCGGCGAAGGGCAGGCGGCCGTGGCGCAGCACGCGGGCCTCGGCCAGCAGCGGGGCGGCGCCGGGGCGGCGGAGGAAGTTGATCGCCAGGTTGGTGGTCAGGCTCTCGTCCCGCCCGCCGGTGAGCGAGAGCAATGCGCACCAGACCGCCATGTCCGCGAGGCCCATCATCGCCGGACCGGAGACGGTCCCGCCGGGGCGCAGCAGCACGGGGGAGGGGGGAAGGCGCAACAGCGCGCGCCCCTCCGCGGCCTCCAGCACCTCGACGCCCCAGGCTTCGGCGAGGGGGACGCCGGCGCGGAGGATGCGCTGGATCTCCGCGACGGAGGGCGCGGCGGCGGAAGCGCTCATCCGCGCCCGCCGACCACACGGCCGAGGCAGGGATTGCCGCCCATCCAGTAGCAGAGTTCCGCGGGGCGGCGGATCCGGTAGAGCGCCAGGTCGCAGCGCAGCCCGGGCGCGAGCCGGCCTCGGTCGGCGAGGCCGAGCGCCGCCGCGGCGTGGCGCGTGACACCGAGCAGCGCCTCGGCGATGGTCAGGCGGAAGAGGGTGCAGGCGAAGTTCAGCATCAGCAGCAGCGACATAGCCGGAGAGGAGCCCGGATTCAGGTCGGTTGCAACCGCCAGGCGCAGGCCCGCGGCGCGCATTGCGGCGAGGTCGGGGCGGCGCTGCTCCCGGATGAAGTAGAAGGCGCCGGGCAACAGCACGCCGACCGCACCGGCGCGGGCCATGGCGGCGATGCCCTCGGCGCTGGCATATTCGAGGTGGTCGGCGGAGAGCGCGCCATGGCGTGCCGCGAGCGCGGCGCCGCCGTCGTCGCGGAGCTGGTCTGCATGCAGCTTCACCGGCAGGCCGTGCGCGCGGGCGGCGTCGAGGACCGGCGCCGTCTCCTCCGCTGTGAAGGCGATGGCGGAGTCCAAGAAGGCATCCACCGCGTCGGCGAGGCCGGAGGCGGCGGCGGCCGGGATGATGTCGCGCGCGACATGCGCGGCATAGTCGGCGCGGCGGCCGCCGAATTCGGGCGGCGTGGCGTGGGCGGCGAGCAGCGTGGTGACGACCGAGACCGGGTCCTCCGCGGCGAGGCGGCGGGCGACGCGGAGCTGGCGCAGCTCGGTGGCGAGGTCGAGGCCGTAGCCGGACTTGATCTCGACGGTGGTGACGCCCTCGGCCATCAGGCTGTGCAGGCGCGGCTCCGCGGCGCGGAGCAGGGAGTCCTCGTCCGCCTCGCGCGTGGCGCGGACGGTGGAGAGGATGCCGCCGCCGGCCCTGGCGATCTCCTCGTAGCTCGCGCCCTTGAGGCGCAACTCGAACTCCGCCGCGCGGTCGCCGCCGAAGACGAGGTGGGTGTGGCAATCGATCAGGCCAGGGAGGATCCAGGCGCCGTGGCAGTCCACTGTCTGCGCGGCGGGGCCGGGCAGGTCGGCGCGGCGGGCGAGCCAGGCGATGAGGCCGTCCTTGGCGGCGATGACGCCGTCCTCGATCACGCCGAGCGGGTCGTCGGGCGGCCCGTCCATTGTGGCGAGGTGGGCGTTCAGCCAGACGCGGTCGAAGAGCGTGGTGCCGGGCACGGTCAGGGCCACTCCACGAAGGCGGCGAAGCGGCCGCGCTCGACCAGCGCCTTCACCGCGGCGATGTCGGGGGCCATCACGCGGTCCTCGTGCCAGGGCAGGACGGTGCTGCGGACCAGCGCATGGGCCGCCTCGATGGGGGCGGAGGAGCGCAGCGGGCGGTGGAACTCGATCGCCTGCGCCGCGGCAAGCAATTCGACGGCGAGGATGCCGGAGAGGTTGTCGGCCATCTCGGCGAGGCGCAGCGCGGCGCCGGTGGCCATGCTGACATGGTCCTCCTGGTTGGCGCTGGTGGGCAGGCTGTCGGTGCTGCGCGGCGCGGCGAGGGCGCGGTTCTCGGCGACCAGCGCGGCGGCGGTGACCTGGGCAAGCATGAAGCCCGAATTGATGCCGCCGTCGCGCACCAGGAAGGCGGGGAGGCCGGAGAGGGCGGGGTCGGTCAGCAGGGCGGTCCGGCGTTCGCTGGCCGTGCCGAGCTCGGCGAGGGCCAGCGCGATCATGTCGGCGGCGAAGGCGACGGGCTCCGCATGGAAATTGCCGCCCGAGAGGATCTCGCCGCCCTCGACGACCAGCGGGTTGTCGGTGACGGCGTTCGCCTCGCGCTCCAGCACCTGCGCGGCGTGGGCGAGGAGGTCGGCGCAGGCGCCCGCGACCTGGGGCTGGCAGCGCAGCGAGTAGGGGTCCTGCACGCGCGGGTCGCCGGTGCGGTGGCTCTCGCGGATGGCGCTGCCGGCGAGCAGCGTGCGCAGCGCGGCGGCGGCGCGGATCTGGCCCGGCTGGTTGCGCAGCGCATGGATGCGCGGATCGAAGGGCGTGTCGCTGCCCTTCGCGCCCTCGAGGCTCATCGCGCCGGCGACCAGCGCGGTGCGCAGCAGGGTCTCGGCGGCGAACAGGGCGGCGAGGGCCAGCGCGGTCGAGACCTGCGTGCCGTTGAGCAGCGCGAGGCCTTCCTTCGGGCCGAGGACCAGCGGCGCGACGCCGGCGCGCGCCATCGCCTCCGCGCCGCCGAGGACGGTGTCGCCGGCGAAGGCTTCGCCCTCGCCGACGAGGACGAGGGAGAGGTGCGCGAGCGGGGCAAGATCGCCGGAGGCCCCGACCGAGCCCTTGGAGGGGACGGCCGGCAGCACCTCGTTGTTGAGCAGGGCGAGCAGCGCCTCCACCACCTCCGGCCGCACGCCGGAGGCGCCGCGGGCGAGCGAGAGCGCCTTCAGCGCAAGCACCAGGCGCACGACGGGCGGCGGCAGCAGCGGTCCGGTGCCGGCAGCGTGGCTGCGCAGCAGGTTGAGCTGGAGCTGCGCGAGCCGGTCCGGCGCGATGCGCGTGGAGGCGAGTTTGCCGAAACCAGTGTTCACGCCGTAGATCGGCTCGCCGGTCGCGAGGTGCGCGGCGACGGCGGCGGCGCCGGCCGCGACGGCCTCGCGCCAGCCGGGGGCGAGGTCGAGATGCTCGCCCTCCATGACGGCGCGGAGCTGCGCGAGCGTCGTGGCGCCAGGGGTGATCATGCGCCGCCCAGCATCGGCAGGTCGAGGCCGTGCTCGTGTGCGCAGGCGATCGCCGCCTCATAGCCGGCATCGGCGTGGCGCATCACGCCGGTCGCGGGGTCGTTCCACAGCACGCGCCGGATGCGCCGCGCCGCGGCCTCGCTGCCGTCGCAGACGATCACCATGCCCGCGTGTTGCGAATAGCTGAGGCCGACGCCTCCGCCATGATGGATGCTCACCCAGGTCGCGCCGGAGGCGGTGTTGAGCAGCGCGTTGAGGAACGGCCAGTCGGAGACCGCGTCCGAGCCGTCGCGCATCCCCTCCGTCTCGCGATTGGGAGAGGCGACGGAGCCGGAATCGAGGTGGTCGCGGCCGATCACGACCGGCGCCTTCAACTCGCCGCGTGCGACCATCTCGTTGAAGGCGAGGCCGAGCCGGTCGCGCTGGCCGAGGCCGACCCAGCAGATGCGCGCCGGCAGCCCCTGGAAGGCAATGCGCGCGCGGGCCATGTCGAGCCAGCGATGGAGGTGCGGGTCGTCGGGGATCAGCTCTCGCACCTTGTCGTCGGTGCGGTGGATGTCCTCCGGGTCGCCGCTGAGCGCGGCCCAGCGGAAGGGGCCGATGCCACGGCAGAACAGCGGGCGGATATAGGCCGGGACGAAGCCGGGGAAGCCGAAGGCATCGGCGAGACCCTCGTCCTTCGCCATCTGGCGGATGTTGTTGCCGTAGTCGAGCACGGCGCTGCCCATGCGCTGGAAGTCGAGCATGGCCTGTACGTGCTGCACCATGGACTTGCGCGCCGCGGCAGCGACCGCGTTGGGATCGCGCGCGCGCATCTCCTCCCACTGAGCGACGGTCCAGCCGGCGGGGAGGTAGCCGTTCGCCGGGTCGTGCGCGCTGGTCTGGTCCGTGACGATGTCCGGCTTCACGCCACGGCGGACCAGCTCCGGGAACACCTCAGCGGCGTTGCCGAGCAGGCCGACGCTGACCGCGCGCCTCTCCGCGCAGGCCTGGCGGATCATCGCCAGCGCCGTGTCGAGGTCGTCGGCGCGGTGGTCGAGATACTTCATCTCCAGCCGCCGCTCGATGCGGCTCGGCTGGCACTCCACGGCGAGGACGCAGGCGCCGGCGAAGACGCCCGCGAGCGGCTGCGCTCCGCCCATGCCGCCGAGGCCCGCCGTCAGGATCCAGCGGCCCGAGAGGTCGCCGCCATAGTGCTGGCGCCCGGCCTCGGCGAAGGTCTCGTAGGTGCCCTGGATGATCCCCTGGCTGCCGATGTAGATCCAGGAGCCGGCCGTCATCTGGCCGTACATCATCAGGCCCTTGCGGTCGAGCTCGTGGAAGTGCTCCCAGGTCGCCCAGCGGGGCACCAGGTTGGAGTTGGCGATCAGCACACGCGGCGCGTCCAGGTGCGTCTCGAACACGCCGACCGGCTTGCCGGACTGGACGAGCAGCGATTGGTCGTCGCGCAGGCGGCGGAGGACGGAGACGATCGTCTCGTAGCTCTTCCAGTCGCGGGCGGCGCGGCCGATGCCGCCATAGACGACGAGCTCGCCGGGGCGTTCGGCGACCTCGTCGTCCAGGTTGTTCATCAGCATGCGCATCGCCGCCTCGGTCTGCCAGGAGCGGCAGGTGATCTCCGGGCCGCGCGGGGCCCGGATTGCGGGGGCGTTGCGGAAGCGCGCGGGATCGGCCATGCGTGGGAGCCTAGTCGCGGCCCCCGGAAGGGCAATGCACAGTCGCATGACGACGGCCTTCTTCGCCCGGACCGCCCTGTTGCCCACCGGCTGGGCCGCCGATGTGCGGATCGAAGCGGATGCGGCGGGCAGGATCACATCTGTCGCCCCGGGCGCGGCGCCGGGTGCCGCGCGGCGCCTGCGCGGGGCCGTGATCCCGGGCGTGCCGAACCTGCACTCGCACGCGTTCCAGCGCGCCATGGCCGGCGCCGCGGAGCGCCGCTCGCCCGAGGGGCGCGACAGCTTCTGGACCTGGCGCGAGACGATGTATCGTTTCGTCGCGCGCCTCATGCCGGAGGATGCGGAGGCGGTCGCGGCGCAGCTCTACGCGGAACTGCTGGAGTGGGGCTTCACCGCCGTCTGCGAGTTCCACTACCTGCACCACCAGCCCGACGGCACGCGCTACACCGATCCGGCGGAGATGGCGAAGCGGCATCTCGCGGCGGCGCGCGCAACGGGCATCGGCATCACGCTGCTGCCGAGCCTCTACCGCTACGGCGGGATCTTCGGGAAGGAGCCCGCGCCGGGGCAGCGGCGCTTCCTCAACGACCTGGATGGCTTTGCACGCATCGTCGAGGAGGTGCGCGCGGCGGTGGCCGGCGATCCGCAGGCCGCCGCTGGCCTCGCGCCGCACTCCCTGCGCGCCGTGACGCCGGAGATGCTCGGGGCGATCGCCGGCATGGCGGAACCGATCCACATCCACGCGGCGGAGCAGGTGGGGGAGGTGGAGGAATGCCTCGCCGCCACCGGCGCGCGGCCGGTGCAATGGCTGCTCGACCACGCGCCGGTGGACGCGCGCTGGTGCATGGTCCACGCCACGCACATGGACGCAGTGGAGACGCGCGATCTGGCCGCGACGGACGCCGTGGCCGGGCTGTGCCCGACGACGGAGGCGAATCTTGGCGACGGCGTCTTCCCGCTGCCGGCCTGGCGCGCGGCCGGCGGGCAGTTCGGCATCGGCACGGACAGCCATGTCGGCGTCTCGCCGCGCGACGAGCTGCGCCAGCTCGAGAACAGCCAGCGCCTTGCCCTGCGTGCGCGCGCCGTCGCCGCAGATGCGATGCAGCCGCATCCGGGCCGCGCGCTGCTGGACGCCGCGCTGGCCGGCGGGGCGCAGGCGAGCGGGCGGAGGCTCGGGGCCATCGCGCCGGGGACGCGCTGCGACCTGGTGGAGCTCGATCTCGAACACCCGACGCTGCTCGGGCATGAGGGCGACGCGCTGCTGGACGCCTGGGTGTTCTCGGGGCAGGCGAACCCGGTGCGCACTGTGATCTGCGGCGGGCGCACGATGGTGGAGGCGGGGCGGCACGTTGCGCGCCCCGAGATCGGCGAGGCGTTCGCTCGGACGATGCGGAGACTGCTGGCATGAGCAATGGATTGCAGGGACAGGTCGCGTTCATCACCGGCGGTAGCCGCGGCATCGGCGGTGCCATCGCGCGCGCCTTCGCGCGTGCAGGGGCCGATATCGGCTTCTGCCATCTCGACGACGAGGAGGGCGCGGCGGAGACCGCCCGCGCAATCGCTGCCGCTGGCCGCCGCAGCTTCGCGCGCGCCTGCGACGTGGCCGACGCCGCCGGGCTGCGCGCGACGATCGCCGAGGCGGAGGCGACGCTCGGCCCGACCAACATCCTGGTCTGCAACGCCGGCCTCAACATCCGCGGCGCCTTCGAGACGCTGGACGATTCGGTGTTCGACCGCCTGCTCGCCGTGCACCTGAAGGGCACGATCGCCGCCTGCCGCGCGGTCTATCCGGGAATGGTGGCGCGCGGGCGGGGGCGGATCATCACCCTCTCTTCCCAGCTTGCGCTGAAGGGCATCGCCGGCGCCACGCCCTACGTCACGGCGAAGGCCGCGATTCTCGGCTTCACGCGTGCCCTCGCGCTGGAGGCGGCGCCGAAGGGCATCCGCGTGAACGCCATTGCGCCCGGCCCGGTGGACACCGACCTGACGCGTTCGCGCGGTCCGGAATGGCGCCGCGCGATCGAGGCGGCGCTGCCCGCGGGACGGCTCGGCCGCCCGGAGGAGATCGCCGAGACCGCGCTGCTGCTCGCCGGGCCAGGGGGCGACTTCTACATCGGCGCCTGCCTGTCCCCGAACGGAGGCGACATCCTGTATTGAACAGCCGGGGCGACCGGCGGCCGGTCAGATGCTTCCCACGGTGCGGATGCGCGCGCGGGGGTGGATCTCCCCCTGCGCGAGGACCTGCGTCGAGGGGCGGAACCGCTCGGTGATCGCGCGGAGATGCGCGCGGAGGCCGCCGGAGCAGACCAGCACCGGTGCCTCACCAGCCGCCGTCGCGGCGTCGAAGACCTCGCGCAGGCGCTGCATGAACTCGCCGAGCTGCGACGGTGCCATGGCGAGCTGGCGCTCCTCCGGCGGGCCGATCAGCGCCTCAGCGAAGGCCTGCTCCCATTCGGGCGAGAGCGTGACCATTGCGATGTAGCCCTGCGGGCCGCGCGCCGCGTCCGAGATCTGACGCGCGAGGCGCTGGCGCACCACCGCGAGGATCGCGGGCATGGCGCGCAGCCCTGCGGCGCTGGCCTCCTGGATGCCCTCGAGGATCGTCGGCAGGTCGCGGATCGAGACCCGCTCGGCGAGCAGCGCCTGCAGCACGCGCTGGACGCCGCCGACGCTGATCTGCGCCGGGATCAGGTCGGCGACCAGCTTCTGCTGCTCGCGCGGCAGTTCATCGAGCAGCTTCTGGGTCTCGGCGTAGGACAGGAGCTCCGCCATGTTCTCGCGCACCACCTCGGTGAGGTGGGTGGCCAGCACGCCGGCGGCGTCCACGACGGTGCAACCGCGCGCCAGCGCCTCGTCGCGCCGGGCCTCCTCGATCCAGAGGGCGGGCAGGCCGAAGGCCGGCTCGTTCACCCGCTCGCCGGGCAGCGGCGGCACGCCGCCCGCGGGATCAATGGCGAGGTGCAGCGGCGGGCGCAGCCGGCCGCGGCCGGCCTCGATCTCCTTGATGCGGATGACGTAGGTGTCGGGATCGAGCTGGAGGTTGTCCTGGATGCGCACGGCCGGCAGGACGAAGCCCATCTCCTGCGCGATGGCCCGCCGCAGGCCGCGGATCTGCTCGGTCAGCCGCGGCGCCTCCCCGGCGGCGAGGGAGAGCAGGCCGTAGCCGAGCTCGATGCGCAGCAGATCCATCCGCAGCGTCTCGCCGATCGGCAGTTCCTCCGACGTGGCGAGGGGGGGCGCGGCGCCGTCGGGCTTCGCCGCCTCGCGCCGCTCGGCCTCCCGCCGGAACCAGGCGGCAGTGCCAGTGGCGCCGGAAAGCGCGAGGAAGGGCAGCAGCGGCATGCCCGGCAGCAACGCCATCACCGCGGCTGCGCCCGCCGCGATGGCAAGCGGCTTCGACCCGGCGCCGAGCTGGCCGATCAGCGCCTGGTCCGCCGTGCCCTCCACCCCGCCCTTCGTGACCACGATGCCGGCCGCGACCGAGACCAGCAGCGCCGGAATCTGGGTCACCAGTCCGTCGCCGATGGTGAGCAGGGAGAAGGTCGCCGCGGCGTCCGAGAAGCTCATGCCGTGGCGCGCCACGCCGATCGCCAAGCCGCCGAGCAGGTTGATGATCGTGATGATGAGCCCCGCGATCGCATCGCCGCGCACGAATTTGGCGGCGCCGTCCATCGCGCCGTAGAAGGCCGTCTCCTCCTCCAGTTCCTTGCGCCGACGCTTTGCCTCCGCCTCGTCGATCAGGCCGGCGGAAAGGTCGGCGTCGATCGCCATCTGCTTGCCGGGCAGGGCGTCCAGGCTGAACCGCGCCGCGACCTCCGCGATGCGGCCCGAGCCCTTCGTCACGACCATGAAGTTCACGACGAGGAGGATGGAGAAGACGATCAGCCCCACCACCAGGTCGCCGCCCATGAGGAACCCGCCGAAGGCCGAGACAACATGGCCCACGCCCGACGGCCCCTCATGCCCCTGGGTCAGGAT
>JADGHI010000100.1 GCA_019689515.1 Acetobacteraceae bacterium
ATGCTTTGCTGGTCCGCACCGAAACGGGGAGTCCGAAAACCCGATGTCGTCCACCACGCAGCAGAAAATCGCCCTCGTCACCGGCGCCGGCTCCGGCGTCGGCCGCGCCTGCGTCCTCGGCCTGCTCGAGGCCGGCTGGGCGGTCACCCTGGCTGGCCGCCGGCGCGAGGCCCTGGAGGAAACCGTCAGCCTCGCCCCGGAGGAGACCCGCTCCAGGACCCTGGTCGTACCGACGGACGTGGCCGATCCGGCCGCTGTGAACGCCCTCTTCGCCGCCATCAAGCAGCGCTTCGGCCGCCTCGACCTGCTGTTCAACAATGCCGGCGGCAATGTGCCCGGCACGCCCTTCGAGGATCTGAAGGTCGAGGACTGGAACCGCGTGGTCGCGGTGAACCTGACCGGCTCCTTCCTCTGCGCTCAGGCGGCGTTCCGGATGATGAAGGAGCAGACCCCGCGGGGCGGTAGGATCATCAACAACGGTTCGATCAGCGCGCATGTCCCGCGCCCTGACTCGGCCCCCTATACGGCGACGAAGCACGCCATCACCGGGCTGACCAAGAGCATCTCCCTCGACGGGCGGAAATACGACATCGCCTGCGGCCAGATCGATATCGGCAATGCAGCCACTCCGATGACCGTTCGCATGCAGCGCGGCGTCAAACAGGCCAATGGCGAAGTGATGGTCGAACCAACCATGGATGTACGGCATGTCTCAAATGCTCTCGTACACATGGCCTCGCTGCCGCTCGATTCCAACATCCAGTTTCTGACGGTGATGGCGACAAAGATGCCCTTCATCGGGCGCGGTTAGCGGCGCGACGGATGACCGTGCCCGGCGAAACGGCCGGGCCGGCGCACAAGCGGAGGCGACGACGGCCTACCCGCGCGCCGCGGGATGCGAGGCGGTCCCTGGGCGTATTACGCATGCGCCCTGGTCTCCCGGCCCGTCTGGGCAGACGGGCCGCCATGGCGAGCATGCGAGAACGAATCCGGAAATACAAGGCAATCTTTCCTATCTCACGCGTCCTTGTGTGCCCGCCCATCCCGGCATCGTGGCTGCACCAACGAGCATGCCTGACCCCGCCCACTCACCACCGGATGCCAGCGACAGGAAGGGAGCCGGTCAGCACCGCCGCGACGGCGCGGACAGAAGGGGCCTGGCTGACATCCCGGCACCGGCGACGGCATAAAGGGCCGGTCCACTGGCCGTCCCGTGCGCGGCGCGCGTTGCCCGTGCGCCGGGCCAGCACGAGAGCGCTCGGCCTCCACGAAGGAGACACCATGTCCGCCCATCCCATGCCCAAGCCGGCCGAGGCCGATCAGGCCGCGCCGTCCCCCCTCCTGCTGCGCCGCGATGAGGGCGCCGGGGTGCACGTCCTCACCTTGAACCGGCCCGCGGCGCGCAACGCCCTCTCGCTCGCCATGCTCGACGCGCTGGCCGCGACGTTCGAGGACATCGCGAAGGATCCCGGGGTGCGCGCCGTGGTTCTCACCGCCGAGGGGTCGGTCTTCTCCGCCGGGCACGACCTGCGCGAGATCACCGCCCATCGGGACGACCCGGACGGCGGCCGCGCCTTCTTCTCCACAACCATGACGCGCTGCGCCGAAGTGATGCAGGCGATCACCGCCCTGCCCCAGCCCGTGATCGCCGCCGTGCATGGCGTGGCGACCGCCGCCGGCTGCCAGCTCGTCGCCACCTGCGACCTTGCCGTCGCCTCGACGCAGGCGCGGTTCTGCACCCCCGGCGTTGACATCGGCCTGTTCTGCTCGACGCCCGCGGTCGCGCTCTCGCGCGCCGTGCCAGCGAAGCCCGCGATGGAGATGCTCCTGCTCGGGGAGATGATCCCGGCCGAGGAGGCGCTGCGCATCCACCTGGTCAACCGCGTCGTGCCACCGGATCAAGTGATGCCGACCGCGCTCGACCTTGCGCGGCGGATCGCGGCGCGCTCGGCGCTGACGATCCGGCTCGGCAAGCAGAATTTCTATCGCCAGCTCGGCCGGCCGCTCGATCAGGCCTATGCCTGCTCCACCGCCGTGATGGTGGAGAACCTGTTGGCCGAGGACGCGGCCGAAGGCATCGGCGCCTTCCTCGGCAAGCGCAAGCCGGTGTGGAAGGACCGCTGACAATGTCCGCCGCCGGTTACGATGCGCTGCCCCGGGTTCCGGCCAATCACCAGCCGCTGACACCGCTGCTGTTCCTCGAGCGTGCCGCGCAGGTCTTCCCCGATCACACCGCCGTCCTGCACGCCGGCCAGGCGACGCCGTACCGGGAGCTGCGCAACCGCTGCGTGCGCCTCGCCCACGCGCTGACACGGCGCGGCATCGGGCGGGGCGACACGGTGGCGGCGCTGCTGCCCAACATCCCCGCGATGCTGGAAAGCCATTACGGCGTGCCGATGGCGGGCGCGGTGTTGAACACGATCAACACGCGGCTCGACGCAGGCACCATCGCCTACATCCTCGACCACGGCGAGGCGAAGGCGATCCTGGTGGACAAGGAGTTCATACCCACGCTGCGCACCGCGCTCGACCAATGCTCGGCGCGGCCGCTCGTCATCGAGGTGGACGACCCGATGGCGCCGGAGAGCGCCAAGGCCGAGACGCTCGGGGGCGTGCCCTACGAGGCACTGCTCGCCGAGGGCGATCCTTCCTTCGCCTGGCCGATGCCGCGCGACGAATGGGACGCGATCACCCTCAACTACACCTCCGGCACGACCGGCCGGCCCAAGGGCGTGGTTTATCACCACCGCGGAGCGCATCTGCTGGCGGTGGGCAACGTGCTCTCGGCGGGGATGGGGAAGCATCCGGTCTATCTCTGGACCCTGCCGATGTTCCACTGCAACGGCTGGTGCTTCCCCTGGACGATCTGCGCCGTCGCCGGAACCCATGTCTGCCTGCGCGCCGTACGCGGGCCGGAAATGTGGCGGATGATCGCGGAGCACGGCGTGACGCACATGTGCGGCGCGCCGATCGTCATGGCCACGCTGCTCAACACGCCGGAGACGGAGAGGCGCCCCCTCGCCCATCAGGTGCAGTTCGTCGTCGCCGCCGCGCCGCCGCCCGAGACGGTGCTCGCGGCGATGCGCGCCGCCGGCTTCGCGGTCTGCCATGTCTACGGCCTGACCGAGGTCTATGGCCCCGCCGTGGTGAACGAGTGGCACGCCGAGTGGGAGGCGAAGCCGCTCGCCGAGCAGGCCGCGCTGATGGCGCGCCAGGGCGTCCGCTACCTCGCCCTCGAGGGGCTGGAGGTGATGGACCCCGCGACGATGCGCCCCGTGCCGTCCGATGGCACGACGCTCGGCGAGGTGATGATGCGCGGCAACGTGGTGATGAAAGGCTACCTCAAGGATCCGGCGGCAACCGAGGCAGCCTTCGCCGGCGGCTGGTTCCACACAGGCGACCTCGCGGTCCGCTACCCGGACGGCTACATCCAGCTCAAGGATCGCTCCAAGGACATCATCATCTCGGGCGGGGAGAATATCTCTTCGATCGAGGTCGAGGAGGTGCTGTTCAAGCACCCGGCGGTGGCACTCGCCGCCGTGGTGGCGAAACCGGACGAGAGATGGGGCGAGACGCCCTGCGCCTTTGTCGAGCTGAAGCCGGGCGCGAGCGCCACGGCGGAGGAGCTGATCGCCTTCTGCCGCGAGCGCATGGCGCACTTCAAGGTTCCGCGCGCGGTCGTGTTCGTGGACCTGCCCAAGACCTCGACGGGCAAGATCCAGAAGCACGTGCTGCGGGAGATGGCACGCAGGGGGGCCTGAGCAGCACCCCCGCGCTACGAGGGGCGCCGCTCAGGCCGGACGGCGCCACTCCAGCGGAACGTGGCGGAACGGCAGCGCGGCGAGGTCGAGCGCGGCCGGGCCAGGGCAGTCGCATTCGACGATCGCGCTGCACCGCTCGGCGAAGGCGGCGCGGAAGTGGTTCTTCGCCTTGTTCGCCAGCAGCCGCGTCGCGCCGAGGTCTATGCCGTGCAGGGCGAAGAAGGCGGGGTCAACGGCCGCCTCCTTGCGCTCGGTGCAGATGACGCGGAGCGCCGGGCCAAGGCGCAGCACGCAGGTCGCGCCGAGGTCTACGGGCGCGCCGCGCTCCATCGGGCCCTCGTTGACGAAGCGGCCATCGGTCAGGCGCTCGACCTCGACCTCGGCAACCACAGGCGGGCCGAACATCTCCGTCACCTGGCCGCCGAGCCAGCGGGTGATGCGGGCGCCGACGCCCGCCTCCCGCGCCGCGGCGACGGTGACCGGGTCGTGCAGGAAGGCGAACACCGTCGGAACGTCCAGTTGCGCCTCGACCAGGGCGCGCAGCAGGCCCGGCGTGTCGGCGATGCCACCGGAGAGCGGGTTGTCCGCTGGGTCGAGCAGCGCAACCAGGCCGGGTGGCGCGGCCAGCGCCTCGCGCAACGCGGTCGCCGGGTCGGGCAGCGTCACCGCGAAGCGCGCGCGGCGCGCGGCGATCGAGTCCGCCAGCCTTTCGGCCAGGTCGCGTGCGGCGCCGGCATCCTCCGCCCAGACCATCGCTGAGGGGCCGGCATAGGGGCTGTCGCCCCAGGCGAAGCCGCCGAAGATCGAGGCGTCGAGCACCGGCGGCCGCTCCGCCGCGGCGGCCTCCGCCCATACCTCGGCCATCGGGCCGCCCTCATGGCGCATGTGGAAGCTGTGCAGCACCATCGGCCGCTTGGCGATGTAGCCCTGCGCACGCGGCGCGCCGCCGATGGCGCGCTCCAGCAGGGCGAGCGCCCGCCCCGCCGCCCGGTCCATGTCCACATGGGGATAGGTGCGGTAGGCCGAGGCGCCGTCGAGCAGTTCCGCCACCTCCGGTGCCATGTTGGCGTGGAAGTCGAAGCTCGCGGTGATCGGCACGTTCCTGCCGACGATGGACCGGATGCGGTGCATCGTCGTGAGGTCGGCCTCCGGGTCGCTCTCCGTCACGCAGGCGCCGTGCAGGGAGAGGTAGATCCCGTCGAAACGCTCCGCCTTCAGCGCCGCTTCGACCTCGCGCCGCCAGGCGGCCATCGCCTCATCAGCCATCGGCCCGCCTGGCTGCGCCGCGGCGCAGCGCAGCACCGTCGCGCGCCAGCCCGGCCGGGCGGCGAGGAAGGCGGCGACGGCGCCAAGTTCGGTCGCGGTGCCGGCATAGCGCGCCAGCGCTTCGGGCCCGGCGGCCCATTCGCGCGACTCGAAGGCGGATTGCGGCGTTGGGACGGGTGCGAAGGAATTCCCCTCGAACCACAGGCGGGCGACGGCGATGTGCGGCATGGCACCGCCAGCCTATGCCGCGCGCGCCCCCTTGCCCAGCCGACTCAGAGGGGCAGGTTGCGCCGGCCGCTACTGCCGCCGCCCGTCGGCGAAGGTGTCGCAGGCGCCGACCTCGCCGCTCTGCAGGCCGCGCCGGAACCAGGTGACGCGCTGCTGCGAGCTGCCATGGGTGAAGCTCTCCGGCACGACATAGCCGCGCGAGGCGCGCTGGATCCGGTCATCGCCCACGGCGGAGGCGGCGTTCAGGCCCTCCTCGATGTCGCCCTTCTCCAGCATCGGCTGCGCCGTGTCGGCGCGGTGCGCCCAGACGCCGGCGAAGCAGTCGGCCTGCAACTCCAGCCGCACCGAAAGGGCGTTCGACTGCCCCTCCGAAACCTGCCGCCGCAGCGCATCCACCCGCGGGAGGATGCCGAGCAGGTTCTGCACATGGTGCCCGACCTCATGCGCGACGACATAGGCCGTCGCGAAATCGCCGGTCGCGCCGAGCCGGCGCTGCATGTCGTCCAGGAAGCTGAGGTCGATGTACAGCTTGCGGTCGAGCGGGCAGTAGAATGGCCCGACCGCCGCCTGGGCGAAGCCGCAGCCCGATTGCGTGGCGCCGGAGAACAGCACCAGCGTCGGCTCCTCGTAGCGCCGGCCCGCCTGGGCGAAGACGTCGCGCCAGCTGTCCTAGGAGGAGGCCAGCACGCGCGCGACAAGCTGCCTCGCCGGCTCCTCCCGGGGATTGCCGCCGGGTGGGGCGCGGCCTTCGGTGATGGCCGGACGATCGGCCCCCGGCGGCGCGCCGCCCGAGAGGATCACGCCGGGGTCCACGCCGAACAGCAGCGCGAGCACGATCAGGACCACCGTGCCGAGTCCGCCGCCCACGGCAAGGCCGCCGCCGCGGAATCCCGCGCCGCGCCGATCCTCGATGTTGGTGCTCTCGCGCCGGCCGCCGAGCCGCATGGTGAGACCCTCCGGCGCAGCAACGTTGAGGCGCGAGGGCGGTTGCCGCGAGGCCGAGCTAACGCGGCGGGCCGGAAGGCGTATGGCTGCCTGACCGTGCAGGGCTCCGGGGACTCCCTGGCGCGGCATCTCGCCCCTGAGGCATGCTGCGCGCCGTCGGCAGACGCCGCGCGCGCCGCGGGCCTGGGGATATCCGATGCAGAACGCGGGCATCGTCATCGCGGTGATCGCCGGGATGATGCTCCTCATCCTGTTGATCGCCATGCTGGTCCTCGCGCGCCTGAAGCGGCGGCTGCGAAGCCGGCTGGCGCGACTCGCGACGACGACAGGCTGGGTCCGCAAGGCTGAGCCCCACCAACGAGGCGGCGGAAGGATCCCGAGCCACTGGATCGTGGATCTCGTGGTCGAGTTCACGGCGCAGGGGCAAAGATTCGTCTGCTGCGACCTGGACTTCGGCACCAACCGCTATGCGACGGAGGATGAGATGCGTGTCGCGCTGCGCGGCCTGGTCCCCGGTGCCCCGGCGCGGGTCTGGTACGATCCGGACAATCCCGCCTACTGCGCCCTCAGCCCGAAGGTTCCGGGCGATCCCGGCCTGCTCGCCCGGATTGCCCTCGGTCTGGCGGCGATCACCGCGATCGGCGTGACGATGGCGATGATCGGTTGACCGCATGGCCGCCGAGGGTCCGGACTCGCCCCACCCTGGCGCGCGCGCCGTCCCTGCGGCATGGTGCGCGCCGTCATGGAAGGGCTGGGCATCGAAGCCGTCTGGGACGCGCTGCGCGGCCTGCGCAACGGCGGCGATCCTGCCTCGCTGCCGCCCTGCGCCCTTACGGATCTCTTCGCGCCGGTGCTGGCGCCGCCGACGGCGCCCGATGGCTGCCGCGTGATCGGCCGCCTCGCCCAGACGCTCGACGGGCGGATCGCCACCGCATCGGGCTCCTCTCAGTGGATCGGCGGTCGCGGCGACATCCTCCACACCCACCGCCTGCGCGCGCTCTGCCACGCGGTCATCATCGGCGCCGGCACGGTGCGCCAGGACGATCCGCGCCTGACCACGCGCGAGGTGCCGGGCGAGAGCCCGGTGCGGGTCGTGCTCGACACGGAGCGCCGCCTTTCGCCGGAGTATCGCGTCTTCCGTGACGGCGGGCCGCCGACCCTGCTCGCCTGCGCCACGGACGCGCCAGGGCCCGACCCGGTGGGCGCGGCCGAGGTGTTGCGCCTGCCCCGCGCGCCGGCAGGCGGCGGAGGGCTCGACATCCCCGCGCTGCTCCGCGCCCTCGCCGCACGCGGGCTGACGCGGCTGTTCGTCGAGGGCGGCGGCGTCACCGTCTCGCGCTTCCTCATTGCGGGCTGCCTTGACCGGCTGCATGTGACCGTGGCGCCGGTGCTGCTCGGCTCCGGCATCCCCGCCTTCACGCTCCCCGAGGTCGGGCGCATCGCCGACGGGCTGCGCTTCGCATGGCGGATCTTCCCGCTGGAGTCGGAAGGCGGCGGCGACGTGTTGTTCGACATCGCGCTCGACCGGGCGCGGCCCGGGGGACGGACGGGATGAAGGCCACGGCGTTCTGGACCGTCGCCGCCGGCCGGGGCGAGCTCCGCGAGGAGACGGTCGCGGCACCCGGTCCCGGGGAGGTGCTGGTGCGGACCGTCGCGAGCGGCGTCTCCCGCGGCACGGAGCGCCTCGTCTGGCAGGGCCGCGTGCCGCCGAGCCAGCACCAGGCCATGCGCGCCCCGCTGCAACGGGGCGAATTCCCCTTCCCTGTGAAGTATGGCTACTGCGCGGTCGGCGTCGTCGAAGCGGGGCCGGCGCCACTGCTCGGCAGGCGCGTCTTCTGCCTGCACCCGCACCAGGACCGCTTCGTCGCACCCGCCGCACTGTGCCACCCCGTTCCCGACACGGTGCCGGACCACCGCGCCGTGCTCGCCGCCAACATGGAGACGGCGGTCAATGTGCTGTGGGACGCGGTGCCGCGCATCGGGGAGCGGGCGCTGGTGATCGGCGCCGGCGTGGTGGGCCTGCTCTGCGCCTACCTGCTCGCCCGCATCCCGGGGCTCGACCTGACGGTGTGCGATCCGGACGAGCAGCGCGCGACCGTCGCCGCGACGCTCGGCGCGCGCTTCGCCAGGCCGGAGGAGGCGCCGCGGGACTGCGACCTCCTGATCCACGCCTCGGCCACCGAGGAGGGGCTGCGCCGGGCGCTGCTCCACGCCGGCTTCGAGGCACGCATCGTCGAGGCGAGCTGGTTCGGCGACCGCGAGCCCGCGCTGCCGCTCGGCGAGGCTTTCCACGCGCGGCGGCTGTCACTGGTCTCCAGCCAGGTCAGCGCGGTGGCGGCGCCGATGCGCGCCCGGCGGACGCATGCGGAACGGCTCGCGCTGGCGCTCGCGTTGCTCGGCGAGGACAGCCGTCTCGACGCGCTGCTCGGCCCTTCGGTCCCTTTCAAGGAGCTGCCGGACGCGATGGGCCGACTGCTCGAACCCGCCGCGCCGGGCCGCCCGGCGCCGCTCTGCCCCGTGATCACCTACTGAAAGGCGCGCAGCCCCGCATGTTCAGCCTGACAGTCGCCGACCACATCATGATCGCGCACAGCTTCCGCGGGGCCGAATTCGGCCCGGCCCAGCGCGTGCACGGCGCCACCTACGTCGTCGAGGCGGAGTTCCGCGCCCCGGCGCTCGACCACCTCCACCTGCTGGTGGACATCGGCGCTGCGCGGACCGAGCTGCGGCGCATCCTGGATACGCTGGACTACCGCAACCTCGACGCGGAGCCTGCCTTCGCCGGGAAGAACACCACGACCGAGTACCTCGCCTTCCACATCCACGGCCTGCTCTGCGCGGCGCTGCGCGAGGGCCGGTTCGGGGAGGGCGGCAGGCGCGTAACCGCGCTGAAGGTGCTGCTGCGCGAGAGCCCGCTCGCCTGGGCGGCCTTCGAAGGGCCCGTGGCGCCATGAGGATCGCGCTGCTCGTCCCCAGCCCCTTCGACGCGATCTCCGGGGGCTACAATTATGACCGCCGCATCGTCGCCGGCCTCCGCGCACGGGGCCATACGGTTGAGGTGATCGAGCTCGCGGGGCGGCACCCGCTGGCGGAGGACGCGGCCGAGGCGTCGGCGCGCGCGGCGCTGGCACGCTGCGGCGAGGACGTGCGGATCGTCATCGACGGCCTCGGCCTGCCCGCCTTCCTGCCGCTGCGCGAGGAGCTGGCCCGGCGCCGCGCGGTGGCGCTGATCCACCATCCGACTGCCCTGGAATCGGGGCTCTCCGAGCCCGACCGCGCCGCGCTCAAGGAGAGGGAGCGCGCGCTGTTCCCGGCGATGGCGCGCATCATCGCGGTGTCGCAGCCCGTCGCGGCGCGCCTCGCCGAGGAGTTCGGCGCCGATCCCGCCCGCGTCGCGGTCGTCGAGCCGGGAACGGACCCCGCGCCGCGCGCGACGGGTTCGGGCGGGCCGGGCTGCGCGATCCTCTCGGTCGGCGCCCTGGTGCCGCGCAAGGGGCATGACGTGCTGCTGCGGGCGCTCGGCCGCCTGACGGATCTCGACTGGACCCTCACCATCGCCGGTGGCGAGACGCGCGATCCGACCCACGCGCATGGCCTGCGCGCCCTCGCCGCCGAGCTCGGCATTGCCTCCCGCGTCACCTTCGCCGGCGAGGTGGACGAGGCGACGCTCGAGGCGCTCTACGCAGGCGCGGACCTGTTCGCGCTGGCCACGCGCTGGGAGGGCTACGGCATGGCGGCGGCGGAGGCGCTGGCGCGCGGCCTGCCCTGCGCCATCACCACCGGCGGAGCCATCGGCGATGTGGTGCCGATCGAGGCCAGCATTCGCTCCGCGCCTGGCGACCATGCGGCCCTCTCCAAGGCCCTGCGCCGCGTGATCTTCGATACGGACCTCCGCGCCGCCATGGCCGAGGCCGCGTGGCAGGCCGGCCAGCGCCTGCCGCGCTGGGAGGACCGCGTCGGCGCCTTCGCCGACGCCCTGCTCGCCGCGGAGCACCAGGCCGAATGAACGAGGAGTTCGACGCCGACTGGCTCGACCTGCGCGAGCCTTACGACGCGCGGGCGCGCGACGCG
>JADGHI010000101.1 GCA_019689515.1 Acetobacteraceae bacterium
GAGCAGCACGCCCTGCCCCGCAATGATCACCGGCCGCTCCGCCTTCAGCAGCACGTCCAGCGCGGCCGAGAGCGCGGCCGGGTTGCCCGGGGCGCCGTTCGCCACCCGCGGCGTCGGCTCCGGCGTCGTCACCGCCGCTTCTTCGACGAAGACGTTGAGCGGCACGTCGAGGTTCACCGGCCCGGGGCGCCCCGAGAGCATGGTGTCCCAGGCCTGCTTCACGGCGAGCGGCACCATCTCGGTCCGCGTCGGCTGCCAGCTCCGCTTCACATAGGGGCGAATGACGGAGGGGAAGTCGCCCTGGAAGTAGCGGCCGGTCTCCTGGAAGGGGCCGCGGTTGAACTGCTGCGTCGGCACATTGCCGGTGATGGCGAGGAAGGCGCTGCTGTCCATCATCGCCGCCGCCAGCGCCACCACCAGGTTGGCCGATCCCGGGCCGCAGCTCGTGAAGGTCGCCACCGGCTCGTGCCGCACCTTGAACCATGCGTCCGCCATGTGGCCGGCGGTCTGCTCATGGTGCACGCTGATGGTACGGATGCGGTTCTGTGCCTTGAACGCGGCATCGAGAAAGCCGACGTTGCCGTGCCCGCACAGCCCGAAGAGGTAGGGCACCTTCTGCTTCACCAGGAAGTCCACGATGATGTCGGCGCCGTTCATCATCGTGCGTGCGCCGCTGCCGCCGGTGCTGCCGTCCATTGCCGCAATCCCTTTCCGTTACGTAGCGTGCGCGGCCGGGCCGCCAAGCATGTGCGAGATCCGCTCCTCCGTGTCCCGCACCAGCGGCACCAGCGCCGCGATCTTGTCCCTATCCATGCGCGCGGCCGGCGTGGTCGAAGATCGGCGCGCCGATGCAGCCTAGCCCGATCTCCATTTCCTCCTCATCGAGCGCGTAACCCTGCTCGCGGATGCGGCGGAGCGCCGCCTCGAGCGCCGGCAGGATCGAGATGGTGCGCGGGGTGAAGCGGGGCAGGTCCCGGCCCTCGTAGAGCGCCTGCAGCTCCGCTTCCGTGCGGTGGGCAAGCAACATCTTGCCGAGCGCACTGGCATGCGCCGGGGTGCGCTCGCCGACGAAGGCGTGCATACGCGCCAGCCGCGTGTCCTCCACGGCCTGCACGCACACCGCCTCCGTGCCGTGCAGGACGCCGACATGTACCGTCTCGCCGGTCTTGCGCGCGAGATCCTGCAGAGGGGCGAGCGCCTGCCAGCGCAATTGCTCGTGCCGCACCGCGGCGCCGGCAAGGCCGAGGAGGCGCAGGCCGGGCACATCGCGCCCGGTCGCGGCGTCCTTCGTGAGATAGCCGAACTCCTCCAGGGTGCGGAGGATGCGGAAGACGGTCGGCTTGCTCTGGCCGAGCTCCGCGCTGAGCGCGGCGAGGCTCCAGCTCTGCCGGTGTGCGAAGCGGTCCAGCACCTTGAGGCCCTTGCGCAGGGAGCCGAGCAGATAGGGGCCGCGGGGCGGCCCGTCGTTTCGCATGATGAAATCCATAGGGCTGAACGAGCCCGTTTTGTATCGAATTTTGAAGCACGCCGGGGACGCAACACGGAGGCGCCCATGGAGGACGACGACCGGCGGCCCAGCATCCAGAACATCGCAGAGGTGCCGTGGGAGGAGTTCCCCGGCCACCACGGCGGCGCCGTGTCCAAGCCGCCGCGCACCCGCGCACCACGGCAGCCGGCTGATGACCACCGCAAATCCTGCTATCGGTCCATGGCCTATGTGGAGCCGCACACCCACAAGGTGCAGGAGCAGGCCCATCATGTGCTGGACGGCGAAGGGCTGATCGAGATCGGCGAGCGCAGCCAGGTGGTGCGCCGCCACGACCTGATCTTCGTCCTGCCCGGCGTGCGGCATGCCATCCGGAATACCGGCCTGACGGATCTGGTGTTCCTCGTGGTCACCTCCCTGGTCACGGACGAATGGCCGCTGGGCCATCCCCCGTGTCGCGCGAGGCGCGGCACGCAGGGCGCCTTTGGCCGGGGCCGTATCGCCGTCGTCGCGCGGTCCGGGGAAGGTGCCATTCCGCGCCGCGAGAGACGTCCTTTGCAGGCGGCTCGGCACCGGCGAATCAGGGCGCAGTCGCGGCTGGTCGGGCCTCGCGATCCAGTGCAGGGTGCAACCGGCGTTCGGGGCTATAAATTGGCTGCGGTGCGGCGTGACTCACGGTGACTCACGACCGTTCCATGGGCGCCGTTCCATGCCCGTCACCGGCGGTGGCCGCCGGAGGGCATCGGGTCGGCCTGGCAGCAGGGACACCGGGTTTCGGAGGGATAGGGACGATGCGCTTCGTGTGCGACGCCCCGGGTCACAAGACCTGGTTCCGGATCGAGACGGAGGCCGAGGCAGCGCAGGAATCGGAACTCATGCGCCATGCCGTCGAGAAGCACTTCCGGCGGGCGTACGAACAGGCGGCCCAGACCTACAGGCCGGCACCGGGACCGTTCATCGAACAGGACATCGGGCGCGAGGCGTACATCCGTCGCACCATGCCGATGTTCCTGACGCTCCGGGACGCCGACGGGACCGCGCTCGTGACCGCGATGCTTCCGCCCGAGGGGCGAGAGGACCGGAGCTTCACTCCGATCATCGTCGGGCACGGGAACAGCGATCCCTACCCGGAGCATGGGGATGCGATCCGCGCCCTCGCCGAGCATTTCCGCCTCTCGCTCGATCGGACGTGGTGCTACCCCTATCATCGGATCTAGATGCCCCGTCGGGCATCCAGGTGCCCTGTCGGGCGCTGTACTTGGGTTTCGGCCCGAGCCGGCGACAGAGGCGGCGAAAGCCTCCTTCGCTGCGGTGTCGCCGTGAACGGAACCCTGCAGGGGCGCGCGGTCGCCTTTCACACCGTCGCCACGGGGGTCACGGGCGAGCCGACAGCGCCGGGCAGCCGCAACGGCGGCGCGGTGAGCAGGAAGCGGTTGCGCCCGTTCGCGCGCAGCCAGTCGGCGAGCTCCGTCAGGTACCACATCTCGCCGAGATAGACGCCGAGCCGGAACAGGCAGTGCGCGTGCAGCGGCAGCGAGGCGCAGCGCGCGTCGGTGCAGGGCCGCGCGGGGAGCGCCTCCACGGCGTAGTTGTCGGCGATCAGCGCCACCGCTCCGCTCTGCGTCACCCAGTCCAGCAGCCGCTCGTCCCGCCCGTCCAGCGCCGCGGCGCTGCCGTGCAGCCGCTCCGGGTCGGGGTTGCCGCGCATCTCCAGCAGGCGCTGGGCGAAGCCGGTGCGCAGGCAGACAAAGTCGCCAGGCTCGACGACAACCTTGTCCCGCTCCAGCACCCGCATCAGGTCGTCATAACCGACCACCTTGCCGGTGGCGCCGAAATGCGCCTCCAGGTCGATCATCACCGCGCGGCCCTGCACGCAGGCGGCGGCCATGTTCTCCACCCCGAGGCGCCGCGCGCCGGGAGCCTCGCCGGTCGGGCGTCCCTCGTCGCCGTCGCGGTAGTCCACCGGGCCGACCACGTCGGTGCCGGCGCGGAAGCCGTTGTAGTAGACGTCCTCGGGCACGCCGTCGCCGTCGGCGTCGAACATCTGGCCGACATGCGCCAGGCTGTCCCATTGCGTCGAGTATTGCAGGGTCAGCACCACCTGGTCGTCGGAGACGATGTCGGTCAGGCGCGGGTCGTCGCAGCGCAGCGGGTAGTTCATGTTGGGCCGCCCGTTGCGCAGCGTCGGGCGGAGCTGCGGCGGGCTGCGGCGCGAGTTCAGCACGGTGCCGCCAGGGTAGTCGAGCGGCAGGCTGAGGCAGAAGGTCCGGCCCTCGCGAACCTCGGCGATGCCCTGCAGCACCTTCTCGCGGGTGACCAGGTTCAGCCGGCCGAGCTGGTCGTCGGGGCCGAAATCGCCCCAGGTCGAGCCCGGCGGGCGCTGCTTCCAGCGTGGCGATGCCGACATGCGTTCCTCCCCTCCCCCGTGGCGCGCCCGGCGCCCTGCCGGCGCGCCGGAGCAAGGCTCTGCCGAAGCGAGGGGGAATGTCCAGCCCGGGGCTCGCCCCTCCCCCGCTACACACCGGCCGCGCCAAACAGCGCCTGTAACCGCACAGAATGCTTGCCATCCGTCGAACGGCCGATCCTGCCCGGATGGGCCGACGCCACGTCGCAGTCACGCAGCCAGGGTCCGCATGACGAACCAGTAGCACCCAAGGAGCACGATCGCGCCGGAGGCTGCATGAACGGCCGGTGCCCTGCATGCCGGACCGTCCCTGGCGGTGGTGCCTGCCATCCGGTCGAACGCCAGCCGGGCCGGCACGATCAGCGCGACGATGGCGATCTGCCCGGTCTCGACCCCGAGATTGAAGGCGGCGAGCGCCACGGGCAGCGCGTGGCGTGGCAGGCCGAGTTCCTGCAGCGCGCTCGCGAAACCAAGGCCGTGGGCGAGGCCGAACAGGAAGGTGATTCGCCACCGTCCCTCGAAGTCGCGCGCGATGAAATTCTCGGCCGTGACATAGACGATGGAGGCCGCGATCGCCGGCGTCACGGTGGAGGACACGGGACCTCCACGATGCCGAGCGTCGCCAGCGAGAGGGTGACCGAATGCGCGACGGTGAAGGTGGTGACGACCTTCACCACCGGCCATAGGCGCCGCGCCCACAGCACGACCGCCAGCAGGAAGGCGATGTGGTCGTAACCGAGGAAGATGTGCTCGATAGGCCCTGTGCGATCACGGCGGCTTCCTATGCTGCCGAGCCTGGACGGCCAGCGGGCGGCGCAGAGGCGTCTGGCCCGCGTCCGGATGGCGAACGCGACCGCAGACCACCCGGTCTGCCGCCCGATCGGGCCATCGGGACTCACCCGCTTCGCTCCGGCGTACTGTCGTGTCGGCAGTGATTGGGTGCAGGGGGTAGACCGCGGTCCCGAGGGCGCCGCTCCAACCTCGTGCAATCGCTGCATCGATGTCACCCGCAGCAGCAGAAGAGGGCGACCGATGCGCGAGCGATCCATCCACCAATGCCTCGTTCCCGCCGCGGCGCTCTCGCGCCTGCCGCGCGCCGGGATGAGCGGGCTTCTGGTCCTGCGCGAGGTCGCCAAGGTCCTCGGCGTCTCGGTGGTGACCGTGCGCCGGCGCGTCCGCGACGGCTCGCTCCCCGCGCACCGCATCAAGGGCCGCCTGTACGTGAAGCCGGAGGAGCTGCGCGCCTACGTCGAGCGCCACGCCGAGGTGCCGGCCTCACTCGAGGCCGACGCCCGGGCCTTCGTCGGCCGCGGCGCGGGCGACTGGCTGGCCGAGGACGGGAGGCCGCCGCTCCGCGCGGCCACGCAGGCGAACTACCTCGGCGCGCTGCGCTGCGCCGCCGGCGTGCTCGTCGCCGCCGGCGTGCCGCCCGACGAGCTCCGCACCCTCGCCGACCTCGCCCGCCCCGACCGGGCCGAGACCATCCTCGGCCGCGTCGCCGCGCGCACGGGGCGCGAGCGCGGCGGCCAGCTCGCCCTGCTCGCCGTGGTGCTGCTGATGGCCGGGCGCGACCACGCCGGGCTGCCGGCAGAAGAGGTCGCCCACCTCGAGGAGCTGCTCGCCGAGGTGAAGCAGCGCCCCGAGATGGGCGAGCGCACCCTCGAGCGGCTCCTCCCCTTCCAGGACGGCGGCGCCCGCCTCGACGCCCTACTCGCCCTGCCCGCCCGGCTGGTCGCCGAGGCCAGGCGCCACGGCAAGGTCGACCTCCGCTCGGCCCGTTTGGTCCGCTGCGCCCTCTTCCTCTCCCTCCTGCTCGACCTCGGCGCGCGCTCGGGCAACGTCTGCGCCCTCGACCTCGCGGCGCGCGTCCTGCTCGGCACGAAGGGTGACGAGGGCTGGGTCGACCTCCCCGCCCACCTGGTCAAGAACGGCGAGGCGCTGCGCGCGCCCCTCACGGCCGCCACCGTCCGCCTGCTCCCGGCTGTACCGCGACGCCTACCGGCCCGTGCACGCCGGCGGCACCGCCTCCTCGTGGCTGTTCCCGCGCCCCGACGGCAGCCACTGGCCGGTGGGCCGGGCCTGCGCGGCGCTGATGGACCTCACCGCCGAGCGCATCGGCGCCGCGGTGAACCCGCACCTCGTGCGCGCCCTGCTCGGCCAGCTCGTGCTCGAGGAGCGGCCGGGCGCGATCGGCCTCGCCAAGGACGTGCTCGGCCACCGCCTCTCGGCCACGACCGAGCGCTACTACCTGCGCCTCGACCGGCTGCGCTCGCGCCGGCTCCTGCACACGATGCTCGAGCGGCGCCGCACCGGCGGCCGCGGGGGCGAGGTGCGGTGATGCCGGCGCCCCACCTCCGCCCCTATCCGTGGGCGACGCCAATCGCCGCCTGGCCGGAGTGCGACCGCGCGGCCTGGGCCCGGGCGGTGGCGCCGGCCCCGGGCTTCCTCGCCCGCCGCGACCCGGCGCCGGCCCGGCGCTGGTCGGCGCGCCGGCGCGGCCCCGACGGAGGACGCCGGCCTGGCGGCGCGCACGACGCCCGAGCGCCTGGCCGCCTTCGCCGAGGCCGAGCGGTCGCGCGGGCTCAAGCTCGCCTCGATCGCCACCGCGGTGGGCAACGTCGTCGGGGTGGCGCGCTCGCTCGCGCCGCGCCGCGACTGGCGGGCGGCCTACGCGGTGCTGGATGGCATCCGCGCCGACGCGCGCGGCGAGCGGCCCGCGCCGCGCCACCTGGTGCAGCCGGCCGAGCCCTACGCGCTCGGCATCGGCCTCATGGAGGGCGCGCTCGACGCGGAGGGCGCCGTGGCCGACCCGGAGGCCTGGCAGGACGGGCTGATGGTCGCCCTGCTCGCCGCGGCCCCGCTGCGCATCGCCAACTTCGCCGCGCTGCGCCTCGGCGCGCACCTGGCCCGGGACGCCTCCGGCCTCTGGACCATCCACCTCGGCGAGGGCGAGACCAAGACGCGGCGCGGCGCCGCCTGGCCCGTGCCGGAGGGGCTCGCGCCCTACCTGGAGCACCACCTCGGCGCGGTCCGCCCGGTGCTGCCGGCGCGGGGACGGGGGGTGCCGCAGACACCGGCGCGCTCTGGCTCGGCGCCCTTGGCCTGCCGCTCGGCCACCAGGGCGTGCGGGCGCGAATCAAGGCGCGCACGGCGGCGGCGTTCGACAGGCCGGCGCTGCCGCACGGCTTCCGCCACTGCGCAGCGACCGCCTTCGCGCTCGAGCACCCGGGGCGGCCGCGCGACGCCGCCGCCCTGCTCGGCCACGCCGGGCCGCGCACCACCGAGCGGCACTACGTCCTCTCCCGCCGCCACCTCGCCCTCGCCAAGGTGCAGGGGATCATCGCACGGCGGATCGCGGCGGGGACCGTACAGGGCGTCGTCCCCGGGACAGCCGGAGAGGCGCGCGGCAACGGGCCCGGCTGACCGGCGCCGCGCTCGACCCTACCCCTCGGCCATTCGTCGGGAGAGCCGCTCGAATTCGCGCCGGAGCGGAATTGCCTCGAACGGGAGGGCCAGGCCGGGCCGCGCCGACAGGACCGCCGACAGGTCGCGCTCCGTGTCCCGGAGCATCGCCGCGACGTCGAGGGCGAGCGCCGCCGTGCGTGCCGTGTTCTCGGCGATGCCCCGCCTCCGCGTCGTCTCCTCGGCCTGGGCCGCGAGGGCGGCCGTGAGGCGCTCGAGGTGCGAGCGGTAGAGCGCGATCACTTCGAGGACGAGGACGTTCGCCTCGATGCTCCGCGTGAGCTCCGCGCGCTCGTCCGGCGACGCCGCCGTACCCAGGCGCCGCTCGGCATCGGCCTTGAGCGCGCGCGCCTCGGCCTCAAACCTTGGCAGGCGCGGCAGGATGTCGCCGATGATCCTCTCTCGCGCCTCCTGCTGCACGACGGCCAGGATGCCGAGCGAGGCGGCGTGCAGGGCGTAGTAGCGGCGGATGAGCGGCTCGCTGTCGGGCGCCCGCCGCAACGCCTCGCGTAGCGAAGCGGTCACACGCTCGACGTTGGCGTACACGCCGGCCATGGCGACAAGGGTCTCGCCCTCCGAGGCCGCCGCGATGCTCTCGACGGCGTCGCGGCCCAGAGGGACGCCGATCGCGGCGAGCCGCGCGGCCAATTCGTCGAGCGCGCGGTCGAGCGCTTCCCGCGCCTCGCGCTCCGGGCGTCCGATGGGGTCCGGATCCGAGGCCTCCGCACCGGTCCGTTGCATGCCGAGGGAACGCAGCGCGGAGTCCATCCAGCCCGCCTCGTCGCCGGATCGGCCGCCGGCCGCCGCTGCGATCCGGGCTGCGGTCACGCGCTGCTGCACCGCGTAGAGGTGCGCCTGGGCGGAGCGCACGGCGCGCAGCTGTCCCATCGCCTCGCTGCCGGCGAGCTCCACGGCGGCGTCGCGGAGCGCGGCCTCGACCCGCGCGACCGCGTTCGGCGTGTCCCGCTGCAGGATCGGAAGGGCAAGGAGCCGGTCGGCGGCCCCGCTCACGGTGGTGACCGCACGCGCCAGCTCGGGCGCGACCGGAGACGCGCTGGCCGCGATAGGCGGGGGAGCGCACCAGGACAGGCCCAGGGCGAGGGCGGCTGAGCAGAGCATGGGAGTCTCCCCCGGTGAGCTGAGCCACGGGCTTGCGCCGCTGGCCCGCGCCTCGGAGTACGTTATTTTGGGCCAGGGTCGTCCGCAACAGCCACGCCGTGCCGCCGTGCCGGCTTCACCGAGATCAGGTGCATTCTGCCTGTTGGGGCACCGAGTGAAATGGTGAGGGTTGGCGGGGGAGCACGTCACGCGGTTGGGGCGAGCGGCGGCGCGCTGTATTGGCCTGGTACCTGGTACATGGTGGCGCCCAGGCCCGAATGGCACTCGCCCGTGCCGCGCAGACTGGCCTCATTGGGGTGGGGCCATGCGCAATGCGCCCCAACCCGAGTCTCCCGAGCTTCGCACCCCGACGGCCGAAGTACCGAGGCCTCCGCGGCCGAGCGATCGTAGCCGGACAAGCGGACGCGCCGTCCACACTGCATACGCGCCCGAGGTTGCGTGCGATCTGCCGGACACCATCCCCGTCAGCGCGGGTGAACTCGGACTCGTCCTCGCGTACCTTTCCGACGAGATCGCGCGCATCCTCGCCGGGGACGACGACGGCGCATGACGACCAAGACCACCGCGACCACGAAGCCCGCAGCGTCCTCCGGCGCGGCACTCCGCGTGGCCGCCTATCTCCGTGTCTCCACCGGCCGGCCGGCCGAGGCCGACCTCTCCCTCCCGGACCAGCGCCGCCAGGCCGAGGCCTACTGCGCCGAGCGCGGCTGGCGCCTGGCCGCGGTGTTCGAGGACGCCGGCGCCTCCGGCACCGACGAGGACCGCCCCGAGTTCCGCCGCCTGATCGCCGCGGCGACCGGCCCGGGCCGGCCCTTCGACGTCGTCCTCGTCCACTCGCTCAGCCGCTTCGCCCGCGACCTCATCGTCCTCGAGCTCAGCGTGCGCAGGCTCGAGAGGGCCGGCGTGCGGCTCGTCTCGATCACCCAGGAGATGGCCGACGGCCCCGACGGCGCGCTGCTGCGCCGCATCGTCGCCGCCATCGACGAGCACCACTCGCGCGAGAACGCCCGCCAGGGCTTCTGGAACGGCGCCCGCCCGCCCTTCGGCCACCGAACCGCGGAGGCCGGGCGGCGCGGCCCCCGGGTGAAGAAGGTGCTCGCCGTCGACGAGGCCGAGGCGGCGGTGGTGCGGCGGATCTTCGGCCTCTACCTCGGCGCCGAGGGCGCCCCGCTCGGGGTGAAGGCGATCGCCGCCCGGCTCGACGCGGAGGGCGTGCGCCACCGGGGCAAGCCCTTCGCGGTCTCCAACGTGCACCGGATCCTCACCGCCGAGACCTCCGCCGGGCGGCACTGGTTCGACCGGCGCGACAGCCGCAGCCGCGCGGCGAAGCCCCGCGAGCGGTGGGTCGGCATGGACGTGCCGCCGCTCGTCCCGCGCAAGGCCTTCGAGCGGGTCCAGGAAGCCCTCGCCGCGAAGAGCCCGCGCCGGACGCCCCCGGGCGTCGTCTCCGGGTCGATCCTGCTCACCGGCCTGGCCGAATGCGCGAGTTGCGGCGGCGGGATGACGCTGCGCACGGGCAAGGGCGGGCGCTACCGCCACTACGCCTGCGCCACCTGCGCGCACCGCGGCAGGGCGCTGTGCCCCGGCCGCTCGGTGCCGATGGACGCACTCGACCGCCTGGTGCTCGGGGCCTTCGCCGAGAAGGTTCTGACCCCGCCCCGGCTGGAGCGGATCCTCGCGGCCTACGTGGCGCGCTCGGCCGAGGCCGAGGCCGGCCGGAAGGAGCGGCTGGCGCGGCTGCGGGCCGAGGCGACCGAGGCCCGGGCCGGGATGCAGCGGCTGCTCGCCCTGGTCG
>JADGHI010000102.1 GCA_019689515.1 Acetobacteraceae bacterium
GGCGTCTTGCTCGGGCGGCTGCCGTCGCGCGGGGCGGGGCGGGATCTCGCCGTCGTCGACCTCTGTGCGGAGCTGCCGTTCCGAGGGGCAACGCGGAGCTATTGCGCGATCCCGATGCTCGACCTCGTGACGCCATCACCGGCCCGGCTGCGGCAGGCCGCTGCGGCGGTGGAAGCGGCGGCCCGCCTGCGGGACGGCGAGGTGCTGGTCTGCTGTGCGCTGGGCTATTCGCGCAGCGCGGCGGTGGTGGCGACCTGGCTGCTGCGCACCGGACGTGCGAAGGATGTCGAGGACGCGATCGCGCAGATCCGGCGGGTGCGTCCGCACATCGTACTGAATGCGGAGGCGCGTGCGGCGATTGAGCGGGCTGGCACGCAGGCATGAGCGCACCGGTGAAGGATGGCTCCGGGGAGCGCTGGCTGTTCACCGTCGCTGCCGCTCTGCTTGAGCAGGGGCGCGTGCTCGACGGGGTGTCGCGCCCGCTGACGGTGGTCGCGTTGGCCCTGCTTCTGGTGCTGCCGGGAATGGCCGGGTCGCCATCTGCGGCGGTCATCGCCGTAGTCGCCCTGGTCGCACTGGTCGGCTGCGCGGAGGCCTATTTCGCGCTGCGCGTCGCCTTCGACGCGGCGCTGTTCCGCCGCCTCGCCGAGGACGCTGCCGGGCGGGATCTTGCTAACCTCGACGATGCCCTTGGGGCGCTGGGATTGGTTTCGGCAGCAAAGCGCGGCCGGCCGGCGACGGAGCGGGTGGCGGGGGCACGGCGGCTGATCACGCGGCAGGCGACGATGCTGCTCCTCCAGATCCTGTTGGTGCTGGCCGGGGCGGTGCTCGCGCTTCGCGGCGGGTGAGACGCCCGGCTGGCCGCCCCGTGCGGCTCCGCCTAGGATTGAGGCGTTTCCCCGGCACGGAGCCGTCCTGGCATGAAGCTCTACCATTCGCCCGCCTCCCCTTACGCACGGATCGTGCGCATGGCGTTGATGGAAACCGGGCTTGATGCCCGGATCGCGCAGGAGGAGACGACGCTGCGCGACCCGGCCTCGACGCTGCTGCCGGTCAACCCCGTGGGGCGCGTGCCGACGCTGGTGCTGGACGACGGCACGGTGCTGAACGAGACGGCACTGATCCTCGTCCATCTCGCCACGCTGCCCGAGGGCCGCAGGCTGCTGCCGCTCGACGGCTCGGACGGGTGGCGGACGATGTCGGCCCTGGCGCGGGTGATCGGGATGCTGGACGGCATCGCGGTATGGAACCGTGAGCTGCGCCGGCCGGAGAATGAGCGCTCGCCGGGGGTGATCGCGCTGGAGAAGGTGCGCGCGAACCGCGTGGCGGATGCGCTGGAGCGCACGGTGGCCGCGGGCGGCTACGCCACGGGCGCCGGCGACGCGGTGGACGCGGCGTGGATCGCGCTCGCCGCCACGCTCGGCTATTGCGAGCGGCGGCACCGGGTCTGGGCCTGGCGGGAAGGACGGCCCGCGCTCTCGGCCTGGCTCGACGCCGCCGCGGTGCGGCCATCCTTCCAGGCGACGATTCCGCCTGTAAGCGGCATCTGACCGCCCCCATGCGTGCTGTCTGGTACACGCGCCAAGGGCCGGCGGCCGAGGTGCTGGAGTTCGGCGAGCGGCCCGTGCCGGAGCCTGCCGCCGGCGAGCTTCGCGTGCGGCTGTTCGCCTCGGCGGTGAATCCGTCGGACTGCAACCGGCGCGCCGGCCGGAATCACGCGATGGAATTCCCGCTCGTGATCCCGAACAGCGACGGCGCGGGCGTGGTGGACGCGGTGGGCGAGGGCGTCGATCCGGCGCGCATCGGCCAGCGGGTCTGGCTCTACAACGCGCAGCGCGGGCGGCCCTTCGGCACCGCGGCGGAGTACACCTGCGTTCCGGCGGAGCTCGCGACCGAATTGCCGGAGGACGTGACCTACGAGGAGGGCGCCTGCCTCGGCATCCCGGCGATGACGGCGCATCGTTGCCTGTTCGCCGATGGGCCGGTGGAGGGGCTGTCCGTGCTGGTCAGCGGCGGCGGCGGCGCGGTCGGGAACTACGCGGTGCAGCTTGCGAAATGGGGCGGCGCCTCGCTGGTGCTGGCGACGGCGAGCGGCGGCTGGAAGTCCGCGGATGCCGCGGCGGCCGGCGCCGATCGGGTGATCGACCGGCGGCGCGAGGACGTGGCGCGGATCGTGCTGGAGATGACCGGCGGGCGCGGCGTGGACCGCGTCGTCGAGGTCGAGTTCGGCGGGAACCTCGCGATCTGGTCGCAGGTGGTGGCGCTGAACGGCGTGGTGGCGGGCTATGCCTCGAATGCGGAGCCGCAGCCGCGCATTCCCTTCACGGCGCTGATGCGGCGCAACGTCACGCTGCGCGGCGTGCTGCTGAACAGCGCGCCGCTCGCGGCCCGGCGCCAGGCGCAGGCGGACATCCTCGCCTGGCTGAAGGGCGGCCGCCGCCTGCACCGCATCGCCGGGCGCTTCCCGCTGGCGGAGACGGCGGCGGCGCATGCGATGGTCGAGGCCGGCGGCAAGCGTGGCACGGTGATCGTGCTGCCCGCAGAGCCAACCTGAGTTCGGAGTGCCGCTTGACCTGGGCGAGCCTTGGCGCGAGGCAGGGGCACGGAACCCGGCCACCGCGCCGGCTTGACGCGAATCAAGGCTCCGGGCTTTGGCCTGAGACATTCCTGGGCTCGGGGCCGTCCGGGGGAGGCCGATATGCTCCAGAAGGTGCTCATCGCCGTTGACGATTCGCCCAGCAGCGACGAGGCGCGGCGGCTCGCGATCGCTCTGGCGCGGCAGCGCGGCGCGAGGCTGCACGGGATCGCCGTGATCGACACGCCCTGGATCACGCGGCCGATGGCGGTCGGAATCGGGGGGACCGCCTACAAGGTCCAGATGGAGCTGGAGCAGCTCCGCACCGCCCATCGGCTCAGTGAGCGCGCGTTGACCGCGCTGTGTGACGCCGCCGCCGAGGCCGGGGTGGTCTGCAACACGGCCGAGAAGGAGGGCGACCCCGCCGGAACCATCGAGGCCGAGGCCACGACGAGTGACCTCCTCGTGCTTGGCCGGGAAGCCAGCTTCTACGGTGAGGAGGGGGATGAGGTGTCAGTGGCCGCTCTCGGCCTCCTCGCCCGCAATGCGCGACCATTGCTGCTGGCGCCGTCGCGGCCGTTCGGGGATCCGGACCGCCTTCTCGTGGCCTTCGACGGCAGCACGCCATCCTCGCGATCGTTGCATATGCTCGCGTTGCTTGGCCTCGCGGTCGGGCGCGAGACGCTGGTCCTGACGGTCGCCGAGGAGGAAGCCACGGCGAAGACGCTGGCGACGGCGGCGGCGGAGCTCCTGCGCATGCACGGCGCGGAGCGCGTGGCCGTTGCGGGCATCGCGTCAGGCGCCGACCCGGCGGACATCATCATGGGGCAGGTGCAGGCCTCCGGCGCGGGCATCGTCGCCATGGGCGCCTATGGCCGCCGCGGCCTGCGGGAGATGGTGTTCGGCTCCTGCACCCAGCGGCTGCTACGCGATTGCCCGGCGGCGCTCTTCGTCCACCACTGATGGCAACAGGCGCGGCGGGGTGAGGGAGGGGGGCGGCGTCCCGGCTGCCGCCCGGTCGTGCTCAGCCCACCGGAACCCGGCGGAACTTCTGCAAGGACCGCACGCCCGAGGCCGGCGGCTTCTGGCCGTTGTGGTAGCGTGGCCAAGCGGTGACCGCGACCTCGCCGACATAGACGTCGCCGTGCGAATCCACGGCGAGCCCGTGCGGCGCGATGAACTGGCCCGGCGCCTCGCCCAGCTCGCCGAAGCGGGAGAGCAGCTTGCCCTCGTTCGACAGGATGCTGATGCGCGGTCCGATGTTTGGCGCGCGGATGTTCACCTCCATCCCGGCGCCGAGCTCGCCCACGTAGCAGATCGGGCACTTGCCCTTGCCGAGGAACAGCGCACAGGGGCGGTGCAGGTTGTTCCACTGCGTCTCGTAGCGGCCCTTGCCGTCGAAGATCTGCACGCGGTGGTTCTCGCGGTCGGCGACATAGACCCAGCCGTCGGCGTCGCAGGCGATGTTGTGCGGCAGGTTGAACTCGCCAGGATCGGTGCCGGAGCGGCCCCAGGAGAAGAGGTGCTTCCCCTCGGGCGAGAATTTGTGCACGCAGGCGTTGCCGTAGCCGTCGGAGATGTAGACGTCGCCCTCCGGCGACAGCGCCGTGTGGGTGCAGCGGTTGAAGGGCTGGCCGCTCATGTAGGGTGCGGGGCGGCCCGGGATGCCGATGGTCAGCAGCACGCGGCCGTCCAGGGTGCAGCGGCGCACCGTGTGGTCGCCGTCGTCGGTGCACCAGATCGTGTCGTCGGGGCCGACATGCAGGCCGTGCGGGCGCTTGAACAGGCCCTCGCCCCAGGAGGTGAGGAACTTGCCGTCGCGGTCGAAGACCACCACCGGGTGCTCGCCGCGGTTGAAGGCATAGACGCGGTCCTGGCTGTCCACCGCGACCGCGGCGACCTCGCCCAGCCGCATGCCGTCCGGCACCTGGCCCCAGCCCTCGACGGGCTCGTAGCGGTACTCGCCGCTGCCCAGGATGGTGGCGGTCATCCTCTCGGTCCCTCCCCGCATGCGCCGTCCCCACCGTCCGGTGGTCGGGCGCGCGTACAGGCTGGCCGTTCCGCTACGCGCTGTCGAGAGGGTGCGGCAGCGCGGGACGATGGATGGGCCGGCGGTTGACCTGCCCGCTGGCAGGGGGCAAGCCAAGGCAGGGTAATAGGGAGGGCAGGCCGGGCATGGGCGAGGCGAAGAGAGCGGAGGCCGTACCGGAATTCGATCCCGCGCGGCTCGACGCCTTCCTGCGGAGCGCGCTCCCGGGTCTCGAGGGCGCCATGGCGATCGAGCGCATCGCCGGTGGGCAGTCGAACCCGACCTTCTTCGTGACCTATGCCAACCGGCGGCTGGTGCTGCGCAAACAGCCGCCGGGCGAGTTGCTGCCCTCCGCCCATGCGGTGGACCGCGAGTTCCGGGTGCTGCGCGCCCTGGCCGGCACGCCAGTCCCCGTGCCGCCGGCGCTGCTGTTCCACGAGGGGCGCGAGGTCGTCGGCACGCCCTTCTACGTCATGGAGCGCGTGGAGGGGCGCGTATTCGGCACCTCCGACATGAAGGGCGCCGCGCGCGAGGATAGGCGCGCGATGGTGATGTCCTTCGCGGAGACGCTCGCGGCGCTGCACGACGTGGACTGGCGGGCGGTGGGGCTCGAAGGCTATGGCAGGCCGGGGAACTACTACGCCCGCCAGGTCGCGCGCTGGATCAAGCAGTGGGAGGCGCAGCGCTTCCGCGACATTCCCGACCTCGCGCGGCTCGCGGCCTGGCTGCCGGCGAACATGCCGCCCGATGACGGCGTGACGACGATCGTCCATGGCGACTACCGCATCGGCAATGTGATGTTCGCGCCCGATGCGCCGCGCGTGGTGGCGGTGCTGGACTGGGAGCTCTCGACCCTCGGCCATCCGCTGGCGGACGTCGCCTTCGCCTGCCTCGCCTGGCGCAGTCGGCCCGACATGTATGGCGGGCTTCTCGGCCTCGACCTCGACGCGCTGGGCATGCCGACGGAGAAGGAGTTCGTCGCGCACTACCTCGCCAGTCGCCGGCGCGGGCCGGTGGAGGCGCCGGGCACCTTCCACATCGCCTTCGCCATCTTCCGCTTCGCCGTGATCTTCGAGGGCATCGCCGCGCGCGCGCGGATCGGCACCGCGGCGTCGGCGGATGCGGAGCGGGTCGGCGACCTCTCCATGGCCTTCGCCCGCATCGGCGTCGAGACGATCGAGGCGGGCGCCGCCACCGCCTGACCCGGGAGCACACCGTCATGGACTTCGAATACAGCGACAAGGTGAAGGAGCTGCAGGGACGCCTCTCTGCCTTCATGCAGCGCCACATCTATCCCGCGGATGCGGAGTTCCGCGCGCGCGCGGCGCAGGGGGAGTTCCCGCTCGACATCATCCAGCGCCTCAAGCCGCTCGCCCAGGCGGAGGGGCTGTGGAACCTGTTCCTCCCGGGCCTGCGAGAGGACGAGCCGGGCACGCGCCTGACCAACCTGGAATACGCCCCGCTCGCCGAGATCATGGGCCGCATCCCCTGGTCGCCGGAGGTGTTCAATTGCAACGCCCCCGACACCGGCAACATGGAAATCCTGCACCTCTTCGCCACGCCGGAGCAGCGCGAGCGCTGGCTGATGCCGATGCTGCGGGGCGAGATCCGATCCACCGTCGGGATCACGGAGCCCGGGGTGGCGTCCTCCGACCCGACCAACCTCCGGACGCGCATCGTGCGCGACGGTGACCACTACGTCATCAACGGGCGCAAGTGGTTCAACACGGGGGCGAAGCACCCGCTCGCGCGCTTCTGCCTGGTGATGGGAGTGACGAACCCGGACGCCGAGCCGCACGGACGCCATTCCTTCGTCATCGTGCCCTTCGACACGCCCGGCGTGCGCGTGGTGCGCGACCTGCCGCTGCTCGGCCCCCATTCGCCAGAGGGCCACGCCGAGGTGGCCTTCGAGGACGTGCGCGTGCCGGTGACGAATCTGCTCGGCGAGGAGGGGAAGGGCTTCGCCATCGCCCAGGCGCGGCTCGGGCCGGGGCGGATCCACCACTGCATGCGCACCATCGGCCAGTGCGAGCTGGCGCTGGAGCTGATGGTCGCGCGCGCGAAGGAGCGCGAGGCCTTCGGCCGCAAGCTGTCGGACTACTCCAACGTGCGCGACGCGATCGCCGAGTGCCGGCTGGAGATTGACCAGGCGCGGCTGCTGACGCTGCACGCGGCGTGGATGATGGACCGCCTCGGCAACCGCGCGGCGCGCACCGAGGTCTCGGCGATCAAGATCGTTGCCGCGCGGATGCAGACCCGGATCACCGACCGTGCGATCCAGATCTACGGGGCGATGGGGCTGACCCCCGACACGCCGCTCGCCTATCTCTACACCTGGGGCCGGGCGCTGCGCTTCATTGATGGGCCGGACGAGGTGCATCTCAACGTCGTCGCGCGCCGCGAGCTGAAGCGGGAGCCGCAGTCGCCGCTGGATGCGGTGCTGCGCCGGCCTGCGGAATAGGGCCGGCACGAGGAGGAACGGCCATGGCGGAGGCGCCGATCCTGACCGACCGCGAAAGCGACATCGTCCGCCTCCGCCTCAACCGGCCGGCGGCGCTGAACGCGCTCGACCAGGCGATGGCGGAGGCGCTGCAGGCGGCGGTGGAGGGGATTGCCGGCGATCCGTCTGTCCGCTGCGTCGTGCTCTCCGGCGAGGGGCGCGGCTTCATGGCGGGTGGCGACATCCGGCTGTTCCACGCCGCCGGCGCGGATGCGCCGGCCGCGATCGGCCGGCTGATCGAGCCCTTCCATGCCGCGCTGCGCAGGCTCGCGGCGCTGCCGGCACCGGTGATCGCAGCCCTGCACGGACCCGTCGCCGGCGCTGGGATGAGCCTGGCGATGGCGGCCGATCTCGCCGTCGCGGCCGAGGATGCGCGGTTCGTGCTGGCCTATCTCCGTCTCGGCATCAGCCCGGATGGCGGCGCGACCTGGACGCTGCCGCGACTCGTCGGCCTGCGCCGCGCAATGAGTATCGCGCTGCTGGGGGAGGAGATCGACGCGCGGGCGGCGCTCGATCTCGGACTCGTCAACCGCGTCGTGCCGAACGCCGGCCTCGAGGCCGAGACGATGGAGCTGGCGCGCCGGCTCGCCGCCGGGCCGTCCCAGGCGATCGGGCGGACCAAGGCGCTGCTGCGGGCTTCCCTGGACCGCACCCTGGAGGCGCAGCTCGACGCGGAGCGCGACGCCTTCCTGGCCGGCGCGGCGACGGAGGACTTCGCGGAGGGCGTGGCGGCCTTCCTGGGGCGCCGCACGCCGTCCTTCGTTGGGCGCTGAGGGCGGCGGACTCCTTCTCGCTGGACGCCGCGCAGGAGCGTGGCACTATACCCCGGAAGATAAAATCCCTGAGGGCGGCCAGGCCGACCTAACGGGGAACTGCTGGGGAGGACCGCTGGCCATGCACCGCATCACCCGGCGTGGAGTTTTCGCCATCGGCGCGGGCGCCGCCGCGCTCGCCGCCTCTCGCCGCGCGGCGGCCCAGCCGCAACTGCCGCCGCATGAACGCGAGCTCTATGAGGCCGCGAAGCGCGAAGGCGAGATCACCTGGTATTCCGGTCAGTACAGCGCGGAGACCTCCGAGGCGGTCGGCCGCGCCTTCAGCGAGCGTTACCCCGGTGTGCGCTGCAACGTGGTGCGCTCCACCTCGCAGGTCGCGTTCCAGCGGCTGTCGCAGGACATACGCGCGGGCGTGGCGCAGTGCGACGTGTTCAGCTCGACGAATTCCGGGCACTTCACCCAGCTCAAGCGGGAGAACCGGCTGCTGCAGTTCCGGCCGCGCAACGCGGACGAGATGCTGCGCTCGATCCGCATCGCCGATCCGGACAACTACTTCCAGACCACGTTCCTCGGCCTGTACCTGATGGCGTACAACACGCGCAAGGTGAGCGAGGCGGAGGCGCCGAAGGGCTGGACCGACGTGCTCGACCCGAAGTGGCGCGACCAGCTCGCGGTTGGCCATCCGGGCTTCAGCGGCGCGATCGGCGTCTGGGCCGTGCAGATGCGCAAGATGTACACCTGGGACTACTTCCGCCGCCTGGAGCGCAACCGGCCGCAGATCGGCCGCTCCAGCCAGGACCCGGTGACGCTGCTCAATGCCGGTGAGCGTTCGGTCGGCATCTGCGTGCCGATCGGGACGACGATGTACAGCATCTCGCGCGGCAACCCGCTGCGGGTGATCTACCCGACCGAAGGCGTGCTGGCGACCATCGCGCCCTCCGGGATTCCGCGCAACGCGCCGCATCCGAACGCGGCGAAGCTGTTCATGGAGTTCCAGGCCTCGAAGACGATGTCGGAGGTGATCAAGCGGTTCTACGCCGAGCCGCTCCGCTCCGACGTGCCGCAGGCGGAGGGCGCGCGGCCGCTGGACCAGATCACGCTGCTCGCGCCCTCGATCGAGGAGCAGGAGAAGGGCGTGCCGGAAGTGCGGGAGGCCTGGCGCGACACCTTCGGCGTCTGACGGCGGCGGGGAGGAACGACAGATGGTGCGAGTCACCCGGCGCGGCGTGCTGGCGGCCGCCGCGGTACTCGGCGGCAGAGTAGGCGGCGCGGCGGCGCAGGAGCAGCCGCTGCCGCCGCACGAGCGCGAGCTCTACGAGGCGGCGAGGCGCGAGGGCGAGCTGACCTGGTACACGGGCCAGATGCAGGCCGAGCCCTCTGAGGCGATCGGCCGTGCCTTCACGGAGCGCTTCCCGGGCGTGAAGGTGAACGTGGTGCGCTCGACCTCGCAGGTCGCGTTCCAGCGGCTGTCGCAGGACATGCGCGCGGGCGTGGCGCAGTGCGACGTGTTCAGCTCGGTGGACCAGAGCCACCTGGCCTTCCTCAAGCGCCAGGGGCGGCTGACGCAGTTCCGGCCGCACAACCTCTCCGGACTGATCCCGGCGGTGCGGGAGGCGGGCGACCCGGACGGCCACTTCCAGGTCACCTACCTGGCCGTCTACCTGCTCGCCCGCCACAACCGCGTGCCGGAGGCCGAGGCGCCGCGGAGCTGGCGCGACCTCCTCGATCCGCGCTGGCGCGGCCAGATCGCGGTCGGGCATCCCGGCTACAGCGGCGCCATCGGGTCGCTCTGCGTCGCGCTGCGGAAGCTCTATGGCTGGGATTATTTCCGGGCGCTGGAGCGCAACCGGCCCCATATCGGCCGCTCCGCCGGCGATCCGGTGACGTTGCTCAATGCCGGCGAGCGCACGATCGGCATGGGGGTGCCGAGTGCCACCACGCTTCTCAGCATCTCCCGCGGCAATCCGCTGTCGCTGATCTACCCGACGGATGGCACGCTGATCGTGCCGGCGCCGAGCGGCATCCCGCGCAACGCGCCGCACCCGAACGCGGCGAAGCTGTTCCTGGAGTTCATGGCGAGTCCGGCCTACGGGCAGGCGACGCGTCCGTTCTTCGCGGAATCGCTGCGCCCCGAGGTGCCGCCGCCCGAGGGGGCACGGCCGCTCGATCAGGTCCCGCTCCTCGCGCCGACCGCCCAGGAAGTGGAGGCCGGCATCCCCGAGGTGAAGGAGCTGTGGCGTGACACCTTCGGCGTCCGACTAGGCCGCCTGCGGCACCATGAGCGCCGACAGCGTCACCGCACTGCCCAAACCGGCTACGCCGGCGCAAGCCGGCGGCCTGCTGGACCGGCTGCGCAACATCGAGCCGGTGAGCCTGCTCTGGGT
>JADGHI010000103.1 GCA_019689515.1 Acetobacteraceae bacterium
GGACTCGACATTCGTGGTGCCGACCATGAGCAGGAAGTCGAGATAGCCGAGCGCGGCCCAGAGCAACACGCCGCAGAAGACGAGGTTGATCGCGATGTTCAGCAGCTCCGCCGCGCGCCGCACCGGCGGGGCGAGCTGGTCGAGGACCAGGTCCACGCGCACGTGCAGCCCGTCGCGCACCGCGCGCGCGGCGCCGATCAGGCAGGCCCAGACGGTGAACTTGACGAAGGCCTCCTCCGACCAGACCACGCCGAGGTTGAGCACGTAGCGCGCGAAGACCTGACCGACGCCCACGACCAGCGCGGCCGAGAAGAAGAACGCCATGCCGAAGGTCTCGAGGCGGTCGACGAGGCGGAGCAGCATCGCGAGGGTGTCCGGCAACAGGTGGCGCGCAAGGGGGTTCGGCCGGTCCGCCGGGCGTGCCCCAGTCCGCCTCCCTCCCCTTCGCGCCGAGGCTTGCATCGGGCGCCGCGCAGGGCAAGGGGAAGGACGCAATTGACGCGGCCTCCGGCCCGGCCGAGAGTCGGCGCGCGGCGGGCGGCGGCCCGCACAGCAAGGGGGCCGGAGAGCGAGCGCAATGCCGAAGCCCATGCCGAGCAAGACCACGGCGCTGCGCGCGCTGCTCAAGGCGGGGACCTTCCTGCACATGCCCTCGGTCTACGATCCGCTCGGCGCCCGCCTGGTCGCGCAGGCGGGGTTCGAGGCCGGCTACTGCGGCGGCTACGTCAGCGGCGCCTCGCGCTGCATCACCGAGCCGCTGCTGACCATGACCGAGCAGGTCGCCATCGCAGCGGAGGTGGCGGCGGCCGTGCCGATCCCCTTCGTGGCGGACGCGGGCGCCGGCTTCGGCGATCCGCTTCACACCATGCGCACGGTGCGCGAGTTCATCCGCGCCGGCATCGCCGGCATCCACATCGAGGACCAGCTCTTCCCCAAGCGCGCGCACTACCACAAGTACCAGGTGCATGCCGCGCCGATCGAGGAGTTCGCGCTGAAGATCCGCTACGCCTGCCGCGAGCGCGACCGCAGCGACCCGGACTTCGTGATCATCGCCCGGACCGACACCTGCCGCGAGCTCGGGCTCGAGGAAGCCACTCGGCGCATCAACCGCGCCGCCGAGGAGGGCGCCGACATGGGCCTCCTCTTCCCCCGCAACCGCGAGGAGGCGGAGCGCGCGCCGCGCGAATGCCGCCTGCCGCTGGTCTACGTGATGAGCCGCGGAAACCGGGACGGCCGCCCCATCCTCACCATCCCCGAGCTGAAGGCGATGGGCTGGGCCGCCTGCATCGACGCCCAGGTGATGCTGCTGACCGCCTTCGAGGCGAACCGCCGCGCGCTGGCGGAGCTGCGCGCCACCGGCGCCTTCACCGGCATGGGCGAGGAGGACTGCCGGCGCGCAAGGAAGGCGATCGAGGACCTGATCGGCCTCGACGAATACTACGCGATCGAGGAGGAGACGGTGGAGGGCCGGCCGGATGGCGGTGCGCATTGACGAGGCGGGGCTGCGGCGCCTGTTCCCGGAGATCGACCGGATCGAGGACGCGGCGCTGCGGCGCGGCGTGGTCGCGATCTGGCTCGAGGTCGCGGCGGAGTGCGCCTGGGAGCGCTTCGAGGACATCCCGAAGAACCTCGAGGCCGAGCGCCACCGCCGCCTGACCGACCACATCCGCGGCGTCACGCGCATGGCGCTCGCACTCGCCGAGGTCGCGAAGGCGGAGAACGGCACGCCGTACAACCGCGACCACCTGATCGCCATGTGCCTGCTGCACGACGTCAGCAAGCCGCTGGAGTGCGAGCCTGACCCGGAGGGCAGGCCCTCCGGCGGGCCGGCTCTGCCGGCGCGGAAGAGCGCGATGGGGAAGCTGATCCAGCACGCCGTTTACGCCACGCACAAGTGCTTTGCGCATGGCCTCCCGCTCGCTGTCGCGCACGCCGTGAACACGCACACGCACCAGAGCGCCCACCGCTCGGCCACCGTCGAGGCGGCCTACCTGTTCTATGCCGACTACGCGGACAGCGATTCCGCCCTGATCCCCGCCGGCGGTCGCGGCTTCCTCGCACGATGGGAGTTGGGGCGATGACGACGGAGGTCCGCGTCCTCTCCGCCACCGGGATGCTCGGCTCGGGCTTCCTCGAATCCTCGCTCGAGCGCGGCGTCGCCCTCGCACCGCACGTCATCGCCGCCGATGCGGGCTCGACCGACGGAGGCCCGGCCTATCTCGGCAGCGGCACGCCGTTCTTCTCGCGCGAGGCGACGGCGCGCGACCTGCGCCTGATGCTTCGCGCGCGGGCGCGGCTCGGTGTGCCGATGATCGTCGGCTCCTGCGGCTTCGGCGGGGGCAATGCGGGCGTGGACTGGATCCGCGACATCGTGCTGGAGATCGCGCGCGAGGAAGGGATGCACTTCCGCGCCGCCCTGATCCGCAGCGAGCAGGACAAGGCCTATCTGAAGCGCCGCCTGCGCGAGGGACGCATCCTGCCGCTCCACCCCGCCCCGCCGCTCGACGAGGCGGTGATCGAGCGCAGCGCCCACATCGTTGGCGCGATGGGGCACGAGCCGATCGTCGCGGCGCTCGAAGCCGGCGCGGAGGTGGTGCTGGCCGGGCGCGCGACCGACACCTCGCTCTTCGCCGCCGTGCCGCTGATGCGCGGCGCCGGCGCCGGGCCCGCCTGGCATGCGGCGAAGACGCTGGAATGCGGAACCGCGGCAGTGGTGCAGCGCAAGCGCCCGGACTGCCTCTTCGCCTGGGTGCGCGAGGACCATTTCGACGTCGCCCCCTGCGACCCCGAGATGCGCTGCACCCCGCAGAGCATCGCCTCCCACACGCTCTACGAGAACGCCGACCCCTTCCTCGTCACCGAGCCCTCCGGCGTGATCGACACGACGGAGGCGACCTACGAGGCGATCGACGACCGCAGCGTGCGCGTGCGCGGCTCCCGCTTCCGCCCCTCGGAGCGCGTGACGATCAAGCTGGAGGGCGCCGAGCTCGCCGGCTACCAGTCCGTCATCATCGCCGGCGTGCGCGAGCCCTACATCCTGCGCCAGCTCGATTCCTGGCTCGACGGGATGCAGGCGCGCTTCGCCGAGCGCGCGCGCGAGGTCTTCGGCTTCGGCCCGGGCCCGGGCGGCTACGACCTGCGCATCCGCGTCTATGGCCGCGACGGCGTGATGGGCAAGCTGGAGCCGCGGAGGGACGAACTCGGCCACGAGGTCTGCCTGCTCATCACCGTCACCACGGCGCGGCAGGAGACCTCGCGGGCGGTGGCCAAGTCCTTCGCGCATCTCGCGCTGCACTACCCGATCCCGGAATGGGGCGGGCTGATCAGCGGCCTTGCCTTCCCCTTCACCCCGGCGGAGATGGACCGCGGGCCGGTGTACCGCTTCAACCTGCACCACGTCGTCCAGCCCGACGACCCGCTGGAGATGTTCCGCACCGAGATGCTGGAGGTCTGACCGGCCATGGCGACGCTCGGCGAGCTGGCGAAGCTGATCCGCTCCAAGAATGCGGGTCCGTTCCTCCTCACCTTCGACGTGATGTTCGGCGACGAGGCGACCTACCGGCGCGTGGTCGCGAGCGGCGTTCTGACCCGCGCGCGCTTCGCCGAGCTCTACCGCATCCCGGAATCGGAGGTGATGTTCTTCCGGCACGACGCGGCGCGGGCGATCAAGATCTCCATCCCCCGCCCCTACGTGCAGTGCGACCTGGACGACGGCGATGCCTATGGCGGCCAGCAGCACGCCCCGCTGGTGGAGCTGGAGGTGCCGGACTGAGGCCCGCCCATCCATCGCCAGGCGGAGTCATCGCAAGGAGCACGGCGCCATGCACATCCGTCCCCTCGCCCCGCCCACCGGGGCCGCCGCGGTGCCCGACAGCCGCGGCATCAACCTCTACCGGGCCGATCCGGCGCTGCGGCAGCTACTCGGTCTCTACCTCTCCGCCGATCTCGTCGCGCATATCGAGCCGCATCTCGACCGCCTCGGCAGCCTCGCCGGCGGCGCGCTGGACGAGCTGGCCGCGACCGCCGACCGCAACCCGCCGGTCCTGCGCCACCGCACGCGCACCGGCGAGGAGGCGCAGAGCATCGACTACCATCCCGCCTACCGCGAGATGGAGCGGATCGCCTTCGCCGAATACGGCCTCGCCGCCATGTCGCACCGCGGCGGCGTGCTCGGCTGGCCGGAGCCGATGCCGCCGGCGGTAAAGTACGCGATCACCTACCTCTTCGTGCAGGCGGAGTTCGGCCTGTGCTGCCCGGTCAGCATGACCGACAGCCTTGCGCGCACGCTGCGGAAGTTCGGCGACCCTGCCCTCGTCGCCCGCTACCTGCCCGCGCTGACCAGCCAGGACCTCGACGCGCTGCACCAGGGCGCGATGTTCATGACGGAGCAGGGCGCCGGCTCCGACATCGCCGCCACCGCCGTGCGCGCGGCGCCGCTGCCGGACGGCACATGGGCGCTCACCGGCGACAAGTGGTTCTGCTCCAACCCGGATGCCGAGCTCGCCATGGTGCTGGCGCGGCGCGAGGGCGGGCCGCCGGGCCTCAAGGGCGTGTCGCTGTTCCTGCTGCCGCGCACCCTGCCCGACGGCACGCCGAACCGCTACCGGATCGTGCGTCTGAAGGACAAGCTCGGCACGCGCTCGATGGCGAGCGGCGAGATCCGCCTGGAAGGCGCGGTGGCCTGGCTGGTCGGCGACCCGGAGGCCGGCTTCCGGCAGATGGCGGACATGGTCAACAACTCGCGCCTCTCCAACGGCGTGCGCGCGGCGGGCCTGATGCGCCGCGCCACGACCGAGGCGCTGTTCGTCGCCCGCCACCGCGTCGCCTTCGGCAAGCGCCTGATCGCGATGCCGCTGATGCGCCGCCAGCTCGCCAAGATGCTGGTCAGGGCCGAGCAGGCGCGGAGCATGATGTTCCAGACCGCCGAGGCGCTGCGCCGCAGCGACGCCGGCGAGCCGGACGCCTATCCGCTGCTGCGCATCCTCACGCCGCTCATCAAGTTCCGCGCCTGCCGCGACGCGCGCCAGGTGACGGGCGACGCGATGGAGGTGCGCGGCGGCTGCGGCTACATCGAGGAATGGCCCGACCCGCGGCTGCTGCGCGATGCGCATCTCGGCTCGATCTGGGAGGGCACGAGCAACATCGTCGCGCTCGACGTGCTGCGCGCCGCGACGCGCGAGAAGGCGCTGCCGGTGCTGGCGGCGCATCTGCACGACCTGCTCGGCAACGGCGAGGCACTGCCCGAAGCGCTCCCCGCGCTGGACCGCGCGCTGGCGCTGGCCGAGGCAGCGCAGCGGGACCAGTCCCTCGCCCGCCAGGCCGCCTCTGCGCTGTACCACGTGACCAGCGCCGCGGCGATGGCGTGGGAAGCGGCGCGCCTCTCCGACGGCCGGCGGCTCGCCCTTGCTCGCATGGTGCTGCGGCACCGCGTCCTGCCGCGCGACCCACTCACGGCCGAGGACCCGGATGCACCCACCCTCGCCGCGATCCTGACAGAGGACGGCTCCGCGGCATGAGCCGTCAGACCGTCCGACGCCATCGTCGCCAGCGCACGCACGCCTCGACCCGGGACCGGTCGGCTGGCGGCCGACCCAACCAGGAACCGCGTGGCGGCAGGCATGCCCGCTCAGAACAGGAAGACGCCTATGCCCGAAGAGGATCTCGAAACCGTCCTCCGCAACAACGTCGCCGAGCGCCTCGCGGCGGGCGAGGTGGCGGTCTCGATGGCGGTGCGCCTCGTCGAGAGCGTCGAGATCGCGCAGATCGCGAAGACCTGCGGCTATGACTCGCTCTACATCGACATCGAGCACTGCTCGATGTCGCTCCACCAGACCGGGCAGATCTGCGTCGCGGCGCTTGGCGCCGGGATCACGCCCTTCGTGCGCGTTCCGAGCCTCGCGCCGGAATGGGTCTCGCGCGTGCTCGACGCCGGGGCGATGGGCGTCATCGCCCCGCATGTGCGCTCGGCCGAGGAGGCGCGCGCCGTGGTCGCCGCCGCCAAATTCCCGCCCTTCGGCCACCGCTCCGTCGGCGCCGGCCTGCCGCAACTTCGCTTCCGCAGCTACCCCCTCGTCGAGTCCCGCCGCCTGCTGAACGAGCGCACAACCGTTCTGACGATGATCGAGAGCCCCGAGGGCCTGGAGCACGTCGAGGAGATCGCCGCCGTGGACGGGGTGGACATCCTGTTCATTGGCACCAACGACCTCTGCGCCGAGCTCGGCATTGATGGTCAGTTCGAGCACCCGCTCGTTCGCGAGGCCTATGAGCGCACCATCGCCGCCGCGCGGCGCCACGGAAAGCATGTGGGCATCGGGGGCCTGGCCGGCCGGCCGAAGCTGATCGCCGAGTTCGTGAAGCTCGGCGCGCGCTACGTCTCCGCCGGCAGCGACCTCTCCTACCTCATGGCGGCGGCGCAGGAGCGCTGCCGGCTCGTGCGCGAGTTCCTCGCCGGGGAGGAGCCGGCGCGCTGACTCCCGCGCGCAGTACCAAGGCTAGTCGATCCGGATGCCCGAGGCCTCCACCACCGGCACCCAAAGATCGAGCTGGGCCTGCCAGAAGGTCCTGAACTCGTCCGCCGTCGTGCCGGCGGGCTCCGTCCCTGCTTCCCGGAGGCGCCGTGCCACGGTCTCGTCGCGCACCGCGTCGCACACCGCCTTCTCGAGCCGCGTGATGACGGCAGGCGGTGTGGCCGCGGGCGCATAGATGCCCATGAAGTTCATGATCTGGAAGCCGGGCAGGCCCTGCTCGATCGCCGTCGGCACCTCGGGCAGCAACGGATTCCGCTCCGGCGCCAGCACGGCGATGGCACGCACCTGGCCGTTGCGGATGTAGGGCGCCTGGGACGAGATGCCCTCGATCAGCATGTCCACATTGCCCGCGATCATGTCCGCGAAGACCAGGCCGGCACCGCGGTAGGGCACATGCTCCGCCTGCGTCCCCGTGCGCTGGTTCAGGAGGTACGCGCCGAGCTGATTGATGCTGCCAGGGCCGGCCGAGCCATAGGTGATGCGCCCAGGGCGGGCCCGCATGAGGGCGATCAGTTCCTGCAGGTTCCGCACCGGCACGTGGTTGCCGACGGTGAGCACCATCGGCAGCGTCGCGACCAGGGAGACGGGCGCAAAGTCCCGGCGCGGATCCACGCGCGCGTTGCGCGCCAGCCCGACCATCAGCACTGCATTGGTGATGGTGAAGATGATGATGGTGTGGCCATCCGGCGGCGCGGTGGCGACCGCCTCGGCCCCGATGAGGCCGCCGGCGCCGCCGCGGTTCTCGATCACCACCGGCCTGCCGCCGAAGGCCTCCTGCATCCCCGGCGCCACGATCCGCGCGACGACGTCCGTCGCACCGCCCGGAGCGAAGGGCACGACGAGGCGCACCGACTGGCGCGGGAATTCCACTGCGGCGCCCTGGCTCCACGCGACGCGCGGTGGCAGAGACGCCGCGCCGGTGGCGGCGAGCAGCGTGCGGCGGGCGATTGCGCGCATGGTCATCCTCGTGCTGGACGGTCGTGGAATGAGCGGAGGGGCACCGGCGACATGTCCCGGCGCGGCTGACGGGGCCGATGCTGCGGCCCCGCGGACCCGACGCGACGAGGCTTCCATGGCGACGCCATGCCATGCGGCGCCGGTGGAACTCGCGGCACGCTCCTGGGGGCGGTCACGGCGCATCGCGCCCCTTTCCGGTCCGGCATCCACGAATCCTCCCCGCCGCTCCGGCTGTCTCATCGCCGCGCGGTTTGGACTGGAGCCTGCAAAGCCCCGCCATGCCGGTCAAACGGAAATTCAACGGCGCGCGATAGGCGTCCCATGCGGCCGGCGCGCGCCGTCGTTATGCCACGCGCCCGCGCAGCCCCACGCGCTCGAGCCGCGGCAGGACCACCTCGACGAAGTACGGACACCGCCAGCGCATTGACGCTCAAAGACGTCCTCCACTCCACGCACATGCGCGACGAAAGCCACACATCCTGGCGGCGATCCAGGAGACGATGGCCATCGGCATCGAGAAGGTGTGGCGGAACGGCGTGCCGACCTTCCGCCAGGGCAAGCGCGCGACCGGCGAGCGACCGCGCCGGCTCACCACCCGCCACAAGCCCTGGGGCGGGCCCTCAGGGCGGCGGCAAGTGACGGTCCTTGCGACAGACCGACAGCGCCTGCTGCCGCGCGGAGAGGATCTGCTGCACGGTCCTGGTCTTGGGATCGGCCACCAGGCGCAGGCAGACGCAGCCATAGCCATAGGAGCCGCCCCCGGTGCGCACCCATTCCGGGCCGGTGAGGTCGGGGATCAATTCCATCCCCGGCAATTCCGCCTCGCCCTGGCTGCGCAGCACCCATTGCCCGTCGCGGTCCACCAGCCACCAATTGCCCGGCGTCGGGTTGTGCAGCCAGCCGCACCGCATCTCGCCGCGCGGCTGTGCGAAGGCGGGCGCGGCTCCTAGCAGGGCGAGCGCGGCCAGCAGGGCCAGTCGGCGGGAGCGGCGGGCAGGCATGTACATAACCTCCTGAACGACGCCGGCATGATTCGCCGGGCCCTCCGCCGATGCCAAGAGCGCCGACGGCCGGCCTCCTACCGGCGCCGACGGGACCTTTCGCGGCGGAGCGCGGCGCCTCCTCAGCGCCAGCCGCCGCCGCCGTTCACGTACACCGTGTCCGCGGTCATGTAGGGGCAGGCGTCGGAGCAGAGGAACAGCACCAGCTCGCCGATCTCCTCCGGCTCCGCCATGCGCTTCATCGGCACGTCCTCGATGAAGCGACGGATCAGCTCGGGCGAGGTGTTCGCAGCCCGCGCGAAAGGCGTGTTCACCGGTCCCGGCGAGATGGAGATCGCGCGGATGCCGCGGTCGGCGAACTCGCGCGCGACGCCGAGCGTCATGGTCAGCACCGCCCCCTTCGCCGAGGCGTAGTGTACCGAGGCGCCCGGCCCGCCACGCTTGTGCGACATGCTGGCCACGTTGACGATCACGCCGGCGCCGTTCTCCAGCATGTGCGGCAGCACCGCCTGCATGGCGTAGAAGGTGCCCTTCACGTTGAGGTCGAAGGTCTTATCCAGCAGCTCGTCATCGATCTCGAGGAACTTGCACCGCCGCCCCGCCGCGCCGGCGGAGTTGAACAGGAAGTCCACCCGGCCGAATTCCTCGATGGCGCGGCGGATCAGCGCGTTCACCTGCTCGCGCGAGGTGACGTCGGTCGGCACGGCGAGGCCCTTCGCGCCGTGCTGCGCCACCCCCTCCGCCGCGCGGCGCGCGCCCTCGGCGTCGATGTCGGCGCAGACGACATTGGCGCCCTCGCGCGCGAAGATCAGCGCGGTCGCGCGGCCAATGCCGCTCGCGGCGCCGGTGATGACGATGGTCCGGCCGTGGAAGTAGTCCGGCGTCTTGGGCATGGCGAGGACGTCCTCCGGTGCATCCTGAATGTGGGTGTCACGGGCAGGCGACCGCCTCTTCGGAACCGCCAATCGCCCCCGCCACCGCTCCTCCCGCCATAGCTGGCGTTGTGTCGCCCCTCAAGTGAGTGCGCCGCCTGCCTGACCAGCTAGCCGGCACCGGCCGCGCCCTGCCCGGACATCAGACTCATCAGCGGGCGCAGGCTGCCCGCCTCGTCGAGCCGCCAGACCTGCTCGATCAGCCGCTCCACGTCGCCGTTGAAGCCCCCGAGGCGCGCATTGTCCGCGAATTTCGCCTCAAGTTCCCGATCCGACAGCGGCCGCTCCCGACTGCCGCGGGCGTGCATGACGACCGCGCGCAGCGTCCTCCCGCCCACCGTCTCGATGGTGACGGAGGCGGCGCCCACGGGAAGGGATTCGTCCACTTCCGCCCGGACCTTGCGGCGGAGCGCCACGATCTTCGGGTCCATGACGACGGGCGGGGAGAACTCGCGGACGCCGGCCGCCCCGAAGGCGAAGGCGACCGCCGCGCTGTGGTGGATGCTCACCCGCGCGTCGCGCTCGTTCTCCACCACCCGGTCGCCACGCGCGAGCAGGAGCCGATCGCCGCGCACCACCACCGCCGCGATGTCGTCCGCCGAAAGCCCATGCTCCGCGCGCAGGTCGAGGCAGGCATCAATCACCGAATGGAGGACGATGCCGCAGGGATAGGGCTTGTAGGTGTTCTTCAGCACCTCCCAGCGCTCGCCGAGACCCTCGGTGATCGCGGCGAGCCGCGGCTCGTCGCCGGCCGCGCGCGCCCAGCCGAGCCGGCCCTCGATCGCCGCCGGCGCCGCCGCATAGCCCTGCTGCGCGAGCAGGG
>JADGHI010000104.1 GCA_019689515.1 Acetobacteraceae bacterium
GTGGACTCGGGGGGGGACATCCCCGCCGCCTGTAGCGCATCGGCGCTGGCCGGGGGGAGGCCTTGCAGTCGCGCCGATCGCTCTGCCGCGTATCTGGTGTGCCGGGCCGTCGGCTGAAAGGCCCTGCCGGGCCCCCGGATTGCAACGTTTCGCAACAGCCGCCCGGCCCCGCAACAGTCCGCAACACACGCCGCTGCAATGGCGCCCGCGCGCGCTAATCTAACTTGCGCCATGGACCCGCAAACGACGTCCCAGCAGCCGCCGCCACCTGCGCCACCGCAGGCGACGCCGCCGCACATCCTCGTGGTGGACGACGACCGCGAGATCCGCGACCTGCTGTCGAAATTCCTCGAGCGCCAGGGCATGCGCGTCTCCGCCGCCCGCGACGCGCGCGAGGCGCGACGCCTCTGGCCGCTCGGGCGCTACCACCTAGTCGTGCTGGACCTGATGATGCCGGGCGAGTCCGGCCTCGACTTCGCCCGCTGGCTGCGCGGGCAGTCCGACGTGCCGATCGTGATGCTGACGGCGATGAGCGAGGAGACGGACCGCATCGTCGGCCTCGAACTCGGCGCCGACGACTACCTGGCGAAGCCCTTCAACCCGCGCGAGCTGCTCGCGCGCATCCGCGCCGTGCTGCGCCGGACCAACGGGGAGCCGGGCGCCCGCAAGGAGCCGCCGCCCAAGGCCGTGCGCTTCGCCGGCTGGACGCTGGAGCCGGCGCGCCGCCGCCTCCTCGACCCCGAAGGAACCGAGGTGCCGCTCACCGGCGGCGAGTACGAGCTGCTGGTGATTCTGCTCGAGCGCCCGAACCGCGTGCTGACGCGCGACATGCTGATGGACCTGCTGCACAACCGCCAGGCGGGACCGTTCGACCGGGCGATCGACGTCGCCGTCTCGCGCCTGCGGCGCAAGCTGGAGGACGACGGGCGCAACCCGCAGCTCATCAAGACGGTGCGCGGCGGCGGCTACGTCCTCGCCGCCAGCGTCGAGCGGCAGCACTGAGAATGGAGCGGGGGGAGCCGCCGGAGCGACGACGCATCGGCGACGGCGGCCTGCGCCGCTGGCTCCCGCGCAGCCTCGGCGCGCGCACGGCGCTGGTGCTGATCCTGGGACTCGCGCTGGTGCAGGCGGCGGGGCTCACCATCCACGCCCTCGACCGCGTCGGGCTGCAGCGCATCGTGCAGGCGCGCGAGATCTCGGCGCGCGCCTTCGGCGCCTGGCGCGCGGCGCTGCTCTCGCCCTCGGACCGGCGGGCGGCACTGCTCGCGGATCTCGATCTGCCGCCCGGGCTCAGCGTGGAGCTGGACGAGCATCCGGCGGTGCACGGGCCTAGGCGGCCACCGCCGCCGGAGGTGATCCGGATGTTCCGGTTGGACATCCTGGGACTCGGGCCGCCACGGATGCGCCCGCGCGAGTTCCGCGTGGCGGAGAACGGGCAGGACGGCTTCCTCGCCTCGCTGCGCCTGCCGGACGGGGAGTGGCTGAACCTGAGCGTCGCGCTGCCGCCGCCGCGGCCGTGGCATTCGGAGAATTTCCTCCTCGCCTTCCTCGCCATGACCCTCGCGGCGGCGGGACTGATCGTCTGGGCGGTGGTGCGGCTGATGCGGCCGGTGCGGGTGCTGGCCGAGGCGGCGGATCGGCTCGGCCGGGACGTGAACGCCCCGCCGCTCGACGAAAGCGGCCCCAGCGAGGTCGCCACCGCCGCGCACGCCTTCAACACCATGGCCGAGCGGATCCGCCGCTTCGTCGCCGACCGCACGCAGATGCTCGCCGCCATCGGCCACGACCTGCGCACGCCGATCACGCGCCTCCGGCTGCGCGCGGAGTTTCTCGACGACGATGAGCAGCGGCGGAAGATGCTCGCCGACCTCGACGAGATGGAGGCGATGATCGCGGCGACCCTCGCCTTCGCGCGCGACGACGCGGCGGCCGAGCCGGCGGCGCCGGTGGACCTCGCCGCGCTCTGCCGCACGGTGCTGGACGAGGAGGCGGACGCGCATCCGGACGCCGTCGAGCACATCGCCTATGCCGGGCCCGAGCGGCTGACGGTGCGCGCGCGGCCGGTGGCGCTGAAGCGCGCCATCGCCAACCTGGTGCGGAATGCGCTCGCCTATGGCGGATCGGCGCGCATCGCGCTCTCGCCGCCTGAGGGCGGCACGGTGCGGCTGGTGGTCGAGGACGACGGCCCCGGTATCCCGGAAAGCGAGCTGGAGAACGTCTTCGCGCCCTTCCGCCGGCTGGAGGCGAGCCGCAACCGGGAGACCGGCGGCACCGGCCTCGGCCTGCCGATCGCGCGCAACATCCTGCGGGCGCATGGCGGCGATGTGGTACTGCGCAACCGCCGCGACGGCCAGGGGGGCCTGAGCGCGCTGGTGACGCTGCCGGCGTGAGTGGCCGGCTGGTCGGTCCGCATGCCCCACGCCGCGCGGGAATGACTCGGCGCGGCATGGCCGCTACAGTTGCGTAACACGCGGAAGGAAGCCGCCCGTATGTTCGAATGGATCCTCCTTGGCCTGGTCGTCCTGATCGTCCTGTGGCTGGTCGTCACCTACAACCGCCTGGTGGCGCTGCGGCAGACCACGGGCCAGGCCTGGTCCGACGTGGACGTGCAACTCAAGCAGCGCCACGACCTGATCCCCAACCTGGTCGAGACGGTGAAGGGCTACGCGGCGCATGAGCGCAGCACGCTGGACGCCGTGATCCAGGCGCGCAACGCGGCCGTGTCGGCGCATGGGCCGGAGGCGCAGAGCATGGCGGAGGGCGCGCTCACCGGTGCGCTGGGCCGCCTTTTCGCGCTGGCAGAGGCCTATCCCGATCTCAAGGCCAACACCAACTTCCTGCAGCTCCAGAGCGAGCTCTCGGACCTCGAGAACAAGATCGCGGCGGCCCGGCGCTTCTACAACAACGCGGTCGCCGAATACAACGCGATGACGGAGTCGGTCCCGGCGGTGTTCTTCGCCAGCTCCCTGGGCTTCCGCCAGCGCGGCTTCTTCGAGCTGCCCGAGGCCGAGCGCGCGGCGGTGCAGACGGCACCCCAGGTGAAGTTCTGACGGCGCGGAGGGGGCTGTCGCCGTGGTCGGGGCGGTCGGGCTCCGCACCTACATCTGGAACAATTTCTGGAAGTCGGCGCTGCTGCTCGCCGGCTTCCCGGTGCTGCTCGCGATCTTCGGCTTCGGCCTGGCGCTGATCTTCGCCGCGGAATACGCGTACGACTTTACGGACGGGGTGCGACAGGCGCTGCGCAGCCTGCCCTGGATCTTCGGCATCTCGCTTCTCGTCGCCGCCGCCTGGTTCGCCTTCGCCTGGTGCTTCTCCGGCCCGCTGATGGACTGGGCGAGCGGCGCGCACCGGGTGACGCGGAAGGAGGAGCCGCGGCTCTGGAACGCGCTCGAGACCCTCTGCATCGCGCGCGGCCTGCCCATGCCGCGGCTCTCGGTGATCGAGTCGAACGCGCTCAACGCCTTCGCCGCGGGGCTGAAGCCGGAGGCGGCCTCGGTCACCGTGACACGCGGGCTCCTCGACACGCTCGACGACCGCGAGCTCAGCGCGGTGCTGGCGCACGAGCTGACGCACATCCGCAACGGCGACGCGCGGGTCGGGCTGATCGCGGCGATCTTCGCCGGCATCATCAGCCTGGTCGCCGACATGGTGATGCGCGGGAACCGGCGCATACGCTTCGGCTCGCCCTCCTCCGACTCCTCGTCGCGGCGGCGCTCCTCGGGCGGAAATGCCGCGCTGGCGCTGGTCGGGCTGGCGCTGATCGCAATCGCCTGGGGGCTCGCCCTGGTGCTGCGCATGGCGCTGTCGCGCAACCGCGAATACCTGGCCGATGCCGGGGCGGTAGAGCTGACGCAGGACCCGGACGCGATGATCTCCGCGCTGCGCAAGGTGGAGGGCCGCTCCGACATGCCGGAGGTGCCGCACCAGGTGCGCGCGCTGTTCCTCGACGACCGGCTGGGCGCGATCGGCGGCGCGCTGATGGCGACGCACCCGACGATCGACCGGCGCATCGAGGCGCTGGTGCGCTTCGCGGGCGGGAAGGATCCCGGCCCGTTCGTGCCGCCGCCGCGCCAGGAGGAGGACGCGTCCCTGCCGGAGCGCCCCTGGGCAACGGCGGATGGTCAGCACCAGCAGCCCGCCGCGGCCAGCCCCGCGTCGGCCGGCGCGAACCCGTGGTGGAAGGGGCCGGCCGGCACCGGCGCCGCGGACGCCCCACGCAGCCCCTGGGGCGGGCGGTAGCGGAACGCGGCCGGCCGCCGCCCGCCTACGCTCCCAACAGCACCCGCTTCAGCTTCCGCACCGCGCTCTCCGGCGTGGTCAGCACCGGCTTGCCGGTCGCGGCCGCCACCAGCGGCGCCGCGCGCGCCAAGCTGAACTGGCCGAGCGCGATCGCGTCGCAATCGGCCAGCGCCTTCGAGGCCTCCGCCGCCAGCCGGTCGTGCTCCGCGAGGTCGCCGCGGTCGAGCGCCGCCAGCGCGCCCTCGGCGAGCTTCGGCACCACCGTCACGCCGGGCGGGAACTCCGGCGGCATGGACTCGAGCGTGCCGGGGAAGGTCGCGAGCAGCCCGATCCGCGTGCCGTGCTTCACCGCCTCCTCGATCATCGCCTCGTTCGGCTTGAGCACCGGGAGCGGCGCGAGGTCGCGCGCACAGGCCTCGATGCAGGGGCCGAAGGCGGAGCAGGTGAACAGGATGCCCTGCGCCCCCGTGCTTGCCGCGTAGCGCGCGAGGGTCAGGAACCGCCGCGTCATGTCCTCCGTCAGCCGCCCGTCGCGCGCGAGGTCGGCCGAGAGGCTGTCGTCGAGCAGGTTCATCAGCCGCGGCTCCGGCCAGAGCTTCGCGAAGGCGGCCTCGATCGGCGGCGGCGAGTGGCGGAGCGCGTGGATGAGGGCGATGCGCATGCGACGGCGGGCCTCAGGACTCGGTGGAGCAGCGGCGGAGCGGCGAGGGGAACTCGGCGCAGTCGGTGAAGGCGATCTCGTCCGGCCCGCGGCGCTCCACGCGCAGCAGGTTCGGGTTGCCGGAGCAGCCGAAGCCGAGATCGGGTGGCGCCCGCCCGCCGAAGCCGCTCACCCCCTGCAGCGGCACGAGGCGGATCTCCAGCGAGCCGTCGGCATGCCCCGCGACCGTCTCGATCAGGCGCTGGCGGTAGGCGATGTCGAGCAGGGAGACGCGGAAGATCACGTCCCGCGTGAAGATCACCGTGGGCTGGCCGAAGCAGCTCGGCCCCTTCGTGTCGATCGGAGGGAAGATGCCGCCGGTCCAGGCGCCGAACAGCCAGGCATGCGGCATCGGGCCGCGGCCGGCCCCCTGCTGCGCGGCCGCCTCGCGGCCGCCGATCGCCGCGAGCGCGGCGGCGGCGGCAGCGATGCCTCCCGCGCCCGTCAGGAGCCTGCGTCGCCCGAGCCTGTGGGGCAGCATCATTCCCTCGCCTCCGTCGCCGATCCGCATCGGCACAGAGGTGTAGCGCGGATGCGCGCCGAACCCTAGGCCGTTGCGGGGGCCGGCACCGCGGCCCGCGGCCCGTCGCGGACCGGCAGGTGCACCACCGCGGCGAAGGCGGCGGCGAGGATGCCGATGATCCACATCAGGTCGTAGCTGCCGGTGCGGTCGAAGACCACGCCGCCGAGCCAGGCGCCGGTGAAGCCGCCGATCTGGTGGCCGAGGAACACCAGGCCGAAGATCGTCGCCAGCCAGCGCGTGCCGAAATTCCGCGCGCAGAGCGCCACGGTCGGCGGCACGGTGGAGAGCCACAGCACGCCCATCAGGGCCGAGAAGACCAGCACCGTCACAGTGGTCTTCGGCAGGAAGAAGAACACCGTCATCAGCACGCCGCGCGAGGCGTAGATGCCGACCAGCAGCTCGCGCCGCTTCCACCGGCCCGCCAGCTCGCCCGAGGCCAGCGAGCCGGCGACGTTGAACAGCCCGATCAGGCTGATCGCCGCCGCGCCGACGCCGAGCGGCAGATGGCAGGAGGCGACGAAGCCCGGGAGGTGGACCGAGAGGAAGCTGACATGCAGGCCGCAGACGAAGAAGCCGCAGAACAGGAACCAGAAGCTGGGATCGCGCAGGGCGTTCCCAAGCGCCACGCGCGCCGTCTCGTCCTGCGCGGCGCCGCTGCCGGGGGCGGCGCCGGACGCGGCCCTGGGAGCGACCGCCGCCGGCCGGTCGTTGATCGGCAGGGCGAGCGGGATGATCAGCAGCGCCGCCGCCGCCATGGCGAACAGCGCGCCTTGCCAGCCCCACAGGGCGATCGCCGCGCCGGAGAGCGGCACCACGAGGAACTGCCCGAAGGACGACCCGGCCGTGCCGGCGCCGACCGCGCGGCTGCGGAGCGATTCCGGCAATTGCCGCGTGAGCGAGGCGATGATCACCGGCATCCCGGCCGCCGAGACCGCCATCCCCATCACCAGGCCGGCGAAGAAGGTAAAGAGCGGCAGATCCTTTGACAGCGCCATGCCCAGGATGCCGATCACGTAGAGCACCGCCCCGCCCATGATGACCGGCCGCCCGCCGATGCGGTCGGCGACCTGGCCGCAGACCGGCTGGAACACGCCGTTGAGCAGCACCTGCAGGGCGATGGCGAAGGCGAAGCCGGAGGCCGACCAGGCATGGGCCGCGGTCATCGGCGCGAGGAACAGGCCGAAGCTCTGGCGCAGCCCCATCGCCAGCGCGGCGCAGACGACGGCGGTGGCGATCAGCACGCCCGCGCTCACGCGCGGGGTGCGGCCACCCGTGGTGGTCTCGGCCATAAGGCGGGAACTCCCGACGAAAAAGGTCGGGAAACCATCTCACCCCAGGATGCGCCGCAACAAGCCCTGCGTAGGCCGGGGCCGGTGCGGGGCGGGCATGCGCCGGACGCGGAGCCGACCTCCGGCCCCACGCCGGCCCGCCCGTACCCGCACCGTCAGCGCAGGATGGCGCTGGATTGTTCAGAACCGGGCGATCCGGTCCTCGCTCGGCCGCACCGTTCCGCGCCCCGATCAGCGCGCGCCCAGCGGCACAAGGCAGTCGTCACGTTCTCGTGACCGACGCGCGTTCGGACCCTACGACGCGGTCGCTTCCGACAGGGCCTTCCCCCAGAAGCTGACGAAAGGGGAGACCGGCAGCCCGGTCGCCTCGCTCAGCGCCCGGAGGAAGCCGTCGGGATCCTCCAGCGACACCCAGAGGTTCTCGGCATTGCGCGGAACGATCAGGATGCTCATGCGGCATGGCCGCTTGAGCCCGATGTTGACGACGCCCTGGGTCGAGGCGACGACGGCCACGCCCTGGCGCGGCGCGAGCCTCACGCCGAACCCGCCCCACCACGGCCACTCGGAGGGCGCCATGGAGGCGATCTCGCCCAAGGGGACGGTCTCGTTGAACCAGCATCCCATGCGGATCGTGAGAGCGCCGCCCTTAAGCTCCACGTAGGAGTTGCCGCGCCGCACACCGAAGCCGCGCAGAAGCGGCCCGATCAGGGGATTCGCGGTGATCTGGATGGGGTAGCGCATCGCCGAATTCCTATCGACGACGTAACCGGCGCGTCAATTCGGGCTGCCCCGTCAATGCACGCCGATGTCGGGCAACGCGCGCAACCGCGATCCGCGGGCGGCGGGCGCGCCCGCCCCCGCCCGACGAATTTCACCCGCCCGGGCGTGCCGCCGTCGCCTCCCGCCGCCGGGCCGTCAGGATGAACTCCGTGTAGCCGTTCGGCTGCTCGCGCCCCTGGAACACCAGGTCGCACGCCGCCTTGAACGCAGGCCCGTCGAACCGCGGCGCCATCGGGCGGTAATTCGGATCGCCGGCGTTCTGGCGGTCCACCACTGCCGCCATGCGCTTCAGCGTCTCCTCCACCTGCTCGCGCGTCGTCACGCCGTGGCGGAGCCAGTTGGCGATGTGCTGGGAGGAGATGCGCAGCGTGGCGCGGTCCTCCATCAGGGCCACGTCGTTGATGTCCGGCACCTTGGAGCAGCCGACGCCCTGGTCCACCCAGCGCACCACATAGCCCAGGATGCCCTGGGCGTTGTTGTCGAGCTCCGCCTGCACGTCCTGCGGCGCCCAGTTGGTGTTCTCCGCGAGCGGCACCGTCAGCAGGTCGTCGAGCTTCGCCCGCCGCCCGCCGCGCGCGATCTCCTCCTGCCGTGCGGCGACGTCCACCTCGTGGTAGTGCAGCGCGTGCAGCGTCGCCGCGGTCGGCGAGGGCACCCAGGCGGTGTTCGCCCCGGCTCGCGGATGGGCGATCTTCTGCTCGAGCATCGCCGCCATGGCGTCGGGCGCGGCCCACATGCCCTTGCCGATCTGCGCCCGCCCGCGCAGGCCGCAGGCGAGGCCAACATCCACGTTCCAGTCCTCGTAGGCCTTGATCCAGGGCGTGTTGCGCATGTCGTTCTTGCGCACCATCGCCCCGGCCTCCATCGAGGTGTGGATCTCGTCGCCGGTGCGGTCGAGGAAGCCGGTGTTGATGAACACCACCCGGTCCTTCGCCGCGCGGATGCACTCCTTGAGGTTCACCGTGGTGCGGCGCTCCTCGTCCATGATGCCCATCTTGAGCGTGTCGCGCGGCAGGCCGAACGCGTCCTCGACGCGCGCGAACAGCTCGTTCGCCCAGGCCACCTCCTCCGGCCCGTGCATCTTGGGCTTGACGATGTAGACGCTGCCGGTGCGGGAGTTCATCCGCTTGCCGCGAAGGTCGTGCAGCGCGATCGCCACGGTGCACATCGCGTCCAGCACCGTCTCCGGCGTCTCCTTGCCGTCGAGCAGCACCGCGTCGGTCATCATGTGGTGGCCGACGTTGCGCACCAGCATCAGGCTCCGCCCGCGCAGCGTGATCCCGCCGCCGCCGGGGCGCTGGAACACCCGGTCCGGGTTGAGGCGGCGCGTCATCTGCTTGCCGCCCTTCTCGAAGGTCGCCTCCAGGTCGCCCTTCATCAGGCCGAGCCAGTTGCGATAGACGGCGACCTTGTCCTCGGCGTCCACCGCGGCGACCGAGTCCTCGCAGTCCATGATCGTGGTGACGGCCGCCTCCATCACCACGTCGGCGATGCCGGCCGGGTCGTCCTTGCCGACCGGATGCGCGCGGTCGATCCGGACCTCGATGTGCAGGCCGTTGTTGACGAAGACGAGCGAGGACGGCGCGTTCGGGTCGCCGAGGAAGCCGATGCACTGGCCCGCCCGCGCGAGGCCCGTCTCACTGCCGTCCTTCAGCGTCACGACCAGCGCGCCCTGCTCGATGCGATAGCCGGTCGCGTCGCGGTGGCTGCCGCTGGCGAGCGGCACCGCCCGGTCGAGGATGCCTCGCGCGCGCTCGATCACCTTGCGCCCGCGCTCGGGGTCGTAGCCCGGCTTGGGCGGGCCGTCGTGCGGAATCGCGTCGGTGCCGTAGAGCGCGTCGTAGAGGCTGCCCCAGCGCGCATTCGCGGCGTTCAGCGCGTAGCGCGCGTTGGAGACGGGAACGACGAGCTGCGGCCCGGCGATCTCGGCGATCTCCGGGTCCACGCCGGTCGTGCCGATCTGGAAGTCGGGCCCCTCCGGGACGAGGTAGCCGATCTCCTCAAGGAAGGCGCGATAGGCCGCGACGTCCACCGGCCGGCCGGGATGGTCGCGGTGCCAGGCGTCGATTCGCGCCTGCAGCTCGTCGCGCCGGCGCAGCAGCGCCTCGTTGCGCGGTCCGAGGTCGCGCAGGATCGCCTCGTAGGCGCCCCAGAAGCGCGCGGGATCGATCCCGGTGCCGGGCAGCGCCTCGCGTTCCAGGAACTCCCGCAGGGTCCGCGCTACCGAAAGACCGCCGATCGCTTCCATGCCTGAGCCTGTCACTTCTTCCTCCGGTTCCTCCCGGTTCCCCCGGCGCCTGCCCTGGTCCGGGTTCCGCGCGCACTCGCCCGCCCCCTTCCGCCGTGGCGGGGCCAGCCGGCCAGCATCGCGCGCCCTGCGACGTGTCTAGGCGCAAACCGGAGGAGCGGCAAAGGGTCGGCCGCCTCGCCGCCATTGATCTGCAATCGGAACGTGCCTAACTAAGGTTAGGATCCAGCGAATGGTCGCGCGGAACGTTCCGGTTCTCCAAATTCAACCAGGCGCTGTGGCTTTCTGATCGCGCCTCGCGCCTGGACGCAAAATTTGGGTCACAACGAGGTCGCAACATGCTTCCTAAACCAATAGATTGAATTTAGAGTGCCGGCGGCCCCCAAGCGGATGGCGGCGAAACGATATGGTGATGGACTTGACCTCTGCCCCGAGCGCTGCTGCGCGGGGAGGA
>JADGHI010000105.1 GCA_019689515.1 Acetobacteraceae bacterium
CCGCCATCCGCCGCACCCCCACCAGCCTGTCGCAGACGATCAGCACCAGGATCGTCAACCCGATCAGCAAGGTGGAAACGGCGGCGAGCGTGGGGTCGGGACTGATCTCGAGGTAGTTCAGCAGCTGGATGGGCAGTGTCTTGGTGCGCACATCCACCAGGAAGATGGACACCGGATAGTTATCGAAGCTAGCGACGAAGGCGAACAGCGCGCCGGAGATGAAGCCCGGCAGGATGTTCGGCACCAGCACGCGCCAGAGTGCCAGCGGGTACGAGCAGCCGAGGGTCCGCGCCGCGTCCACCATGGAGAAGTCGAACAGGCTGAGGCTCGAAAGCACTGTCCGCATCACGAAAGGCATGGTGATGACGACATGCGCGAGCAGCAGGGACCACCAGGCGTCACGCAATCCGACCTCACGCAGCGCCTGCAGCATGGCGATGCCGAGGACGAGGCCGGGCAGCATCAGCGGCGCGGTCATGAAGGTCGCGATCGCCGTCCCGCCCGGCACCCGTCCGCGCACCAGCGCGATGGCGCAGAGCGTGCCGAGCAGCAGCGAGATCACGGTCGAAAGGGCCGCGATCTGCGTCGAGAGCCAAAGCGAAGAGAGCAGCGCCTCGACGTTGCGCACCTTCTCGTACCACTGCAGCGAAAATCCCTGGGGCGGGAACCGGAACACCGTCGCCTCGGTGAAGGAGACCGGGATCACCACGACGATCGGCAGCAGCAGGAAGGCAATGACGACGATCAGCGCGAACCACGCGATGGTGGTGCCGACACGTTCCATCTGGCCCTCCTATTGGCCGTGGCGCGCGAGGCGCCGCTGCAGCAGCCCGGCACCGACCACCACTGCGACGGCGAGCGCCAGCAGCACCGCCGCCATGGCGGAGCCAAGCTGCCAGTCACGCAGGTTGAGGAAGGCCTTCGCCATCACCATGGACATCGTCATGTAGCGGTCACCCATCAGGAGCGACGGCGTGACATAGGCCGCGACCGCGAGCGAGAAGACGATGGACAGGCCTGCCACCACCCCGGGCAACGACAATGGCAGCGTGATGCGAAGGAAGCGGAACAGCGGCGAGGCGCCGAGGGTCGCCGCCGCTTCGGACAGGCGGGGATCCAGCATCCGCACCACCGAATAGATCGGCAGCACCATGAAGGGCAGGAAGACGTTGATCATCCCGGCGTAGAGACTCTCCTCGGTGAACAGCATCCGCAGCGGCCGCTCGATCAGCCCGAGACTGATCAAGAGCCAGTTCAGGATCCCGTCGCGGCGGAGCACGATGCCCCAGCCGAAGGACTTGACGATGATGGACACCGTGAGCGGCAGGAACACCAGCGCGAAGAGGATCGCCTGGGCGTATCCCCGCGCGCGCGCCAGCGCGAAGGCCGCCGGGTAGCCGAGCAGGAGCGCGCCGAATGCCGTGACCAGGCCGAGTCGAAGCGAATTGCCGATGACCCCGATGTAGTAGGAATCTCCGAGCACCCGGACATAGCCGGCGAGGCTGAACCCGCCCTCCGCGCGGACCGACGCCCAGAGCAGCAGCAGCAGCGGCATCAGGAACACCACCGCCATGAACAGCAAGGCTGGCAGCGCCAGGAGCGCGAGCGGATCGAGACGCCGCGGGAGCTGCGGCAACGCGGCCCTGGCTGCCGACAGGGAGGAAGCGGGAGGTGCAGCGGCGGACACGCTCATGATGCCGGAAACACCATGGTGTCGGCGGCACGAAACGCGACAGTGACCGGATTGCCAGGACTGGCACCCTCCGGCAGCCGGGGAAGCTCGATCAGCGCGCGGTTCACGGTTGTGCCGCTGTCCGGGACCTCGAGGTGAAGCAGGGTTCGCGAGCCGAGGAAGGACACCTCCCGGATGCGCGTGGTGAGGCGGTTGATCCCCGCGGACGGTGGCATCCCGGCAGCCACGCCGTCCAACATCATCGCCTCCGGCCGCACCGCGACCACTACTTGGCTGCCCGACAGGAACAAGCCCGGCGCCCGCACGCGGCCCAACGGCGTGTCCACGGTCACCTCGCCTTCGGCGCTCTCCATCACCTGCCCGGTCAGGCGAGTGGACTGGCCCACGAAATCCAGCACGTAGAGCGAGGCGGGCCGGCCGTAGAGCGTCGCCGGGTCGGCCAACTGCTCGATCCGTCCCGCGTTCATCACCGCGATGCGATCGGAGACGACCAGCGCCTCCTCCTGGTCGTGGGTGACGAAGATCGCGGTGATGCCCACCTCGCGCAGCAGGTGCTTCAACTCGACCTGCATCACCTCGCGCAGCTTGCGATCCAGCGCCGAGAAAGGTTCGTCGAGCAGCAGCAGAGAAGGCCGCACCGCCAGGGCGCGAGCGACCGCCACGCGCTGCTGCTGCCCGCCCGAGAGCGCGGTCACGGGCTTGTCGGCGTGCTCCGTCATGCGCACCAGCGCCAGGGCCTCGGCGACGCGGGGCGCGGCTTCCGCCCGGCTCACGCCCTGGGCACGCAGGCCGAAGCCGAGATTCTCAGCGACGGTCAGGTGCGGGAACAGGGCGTAGTTCTGGAACACCACGCCGATGTTGCGTTTGTGCGCCGGCAGGCGGGTGATCTCCGCCCCCGCCACCAGGATGCGCCCCCGGTCGAGCCGCAGCAGACCCGCGACACAGCGGAGCAGCGTCGTCTTGCCACAGCCGGACGGGCCAAGGAGAGAGACGAACTCTCCCTTGGCGACCGAGATCGAGAGATCGTCCAGCACGGTGACGGCACCGAAGCGCTTGGTCGCGCCCGAGACCACGAGGTGCTCGGGCGCGGAGGTCCTGGCTGGCGCCGTCGCCTCCACGGCGAGGGACGGCATGGTCGTCATCGCACGGCGATCTCGCGCTCGAAGCGCTCGATCCAGCGGTTCCGGTTGTCCGCGAAATACTCCCAGTCGAGCACCGCCAGATCCGGGAAGTCGAGATCGGCCGGCTTCGCCGTCTTGGTGTTCGTCGGCAGGCTGAAGAAGGTGCGCGCCGCCAGCGCCTGGGTCTCAGGGTCGAGGAGCTCGTTGATGAAGGTCATGCCGAGCTCCTGATTGGGCCCATCCTTCACCAGCGCGACGCCCGCGGGCATGGCGACCATGCCCTCGCGCGGCCGGGCGAGGTCCACCGGGGCGCCCCGGCTCTTGCGGAAGAGGGTCGTGCGGCTATCCGGGCTGAGATAGAGGTCCACCTCGCCACTCTCGTGCAGTTGCTGCGCCTGCGGCGGGTTCGTGGTGATCTGCAGGATGTTCGGCCGCAACTCGCGCAGCTTGGCGAAGCCCTCGTCGGCCAGGCGCAGGCACTCGGCCAATGGCTTGCCGGTGGCGACATGCGTCGCCGCGAGCAGAGGCACCACGGCCTGGGTGATGCGCATGGAGATGATGATCACCTTGTCGCGGTACTTCCGGTCCCAGCATTCCGCGTAGCTGGTCGGGGCGGGCTTCACATTGTCCGTGTTGTAGGAGATGGAGGCCGCCGGGAAGCACCAGTTCGCCCACATCGAGTCGTGCGGCCTGGCATCCGGCCGCAGATCGGCGAGGTTGGGGATGTTCAGCCCCCGCAGCGGCGCAATCAGGCCCTCCCGCTCGGCAAGGACCAGGACGGGGTCGTCCATCATCGTCACCGTCATGGTCGGGCGAGCGCGGTTGGAGCGGATCTTCTCCAGATTGATCAGGCTGTTCGTGCCCTCGAACAGGATCTTGAAGCCGTGCTTGCGCTCGATGTGCTTGAACAGGATGTCCTCGAGGCCGGGCGAAGCCGGACCGCCGACGAAGATCTCGCGCTCTGCCGCCCTGACGATCGCGGGGGCTGCGAGCGACCAGGCGCTGCCGGCGGCGATGCCTTTCAGCAGAGTGCGGCGGGTGGAGCGGTGCATCATGCTCTGTGTTCCATTGTTGACAAAGGCGAAGACGGTCCGATGGCTGCGTTTCCGCGACGGTCGGTCCATGCGCATCAAGGGATGCAGTGGGCGGCTCTCACGCTCGCCGAGCGCTGCGCCACCATGCGATCGCCCGCCTGGACGCGCGAACTCGGCCGTCAGAACGGCGCGTGCCGGGCGGAGGCGATGTGGTTGCCGTATGTCGACTTGAGGCTTCCGCCCGCCTGAGCATGGACCAAGGCGGCAGCCCCCTGCCCTATGGCAATGGTCGGGGCGGAGGACATGCTGGCTCTCAGCACGCTCCGACGGCTCGTCCTGGCGAACGATCGCAGTATTTCCAACTCAGGCAGAATGGCGGAGCCGTAGAGGTCGCACATCGCTCTCCTCGTCGTATGTTGGTCCCACCCAGGTCACGCCATTGGCACGCCAACCAAAGCTGCCGCCGGAGCGGCGCTGCGCTGCAACATTTTGAGCAAGAGCCATGCCAAGGGGCACCAAAGGCGTCGTGCCAGGGAATGCAGGCGAAGATCGCCACCGGATGCGCAGGGGTTGATCCCGGTGCCCACTTTCCAAGCAGCGGGCAGGCTCCATGCCATCGGAATGAGCGGCATGGGTTGCGCGGAGGCACGGGAGCGGCCGTGGGCAGGTCCGGCGGCGCTATGGGGCGGACGTGATGTGCGGGCCTGGCAAGCCGCGGAGATCTGCGACTGCTTCGCGGATGCGGACCTCTGCGCCTGCGCCCGCCACCAGCAGGGCCGGGCCTTCATGCATCAGCGCCAGGTTGCCGAGGGCCTTGCGCTGCTCGACGAGGCCATGGTCGCAGCCGCTGCAGGCGAGGTGTCGCCGATCATGACCGGCTTGAACCCCTGCAGCGTCGTAGAGGCCTACCAGCAGGGTCACGCACTGGACCAAGCGCGGGAATGGACCGCAGTGCTGACCGATTGGTGAGGGCCGCATGCGGGCAGGCTGCGGCATAGGCGATGCGCGCGGCAGGCGGTCCCAATGGCGGGTCCAGCGACCTTGAGCAGATGCAGCCGGAGGGCGGCGAACTCGGCGCCGGCTGCGGGCGCGGCTTGGGGACGCGGTCGCGTACCCCTACCAACCGGTGCCTTGCTCTACGCCAAGGCCGTCGTCGGTGCCGTTCGGCATGCTAAGCCGTAGCCCAGCGGATCAGAGGGATGAGCAAGTTGAAACGGGTGCTGATGGCAGCGATGGTCCTGGCCCTGGCGGGCGGCGCCTTCGTGGCGTGGCAAGCCTTCAGGCCGGAAGGGCTGCCGGAGGGGTTCGCCAGCGGCAACGGCCGCATCGAGGCGGTGGAGATCGACATCGCCACGAAAACGCCGGGGAGGCTCCGGGAGATCCTGGTGAACGAGGGCGACTTCGTCACCGCCGGCCAGCCCCTGGCCCGAATGGACACCGCGGTGCTCGAAGCGCAGCGCCGGGAGGCCGAGGCGCAACTGCAGCAGGCGATCATCGGCGTCGAGACTGCCCAGAAGCTGGTGGCGCAGCGCGAAGCCGAGAAGGCGGCGGCGGAGGCCACGGTGGCGCTGCGCGAAAGCGATTTTGAGGCGGCGCGGCGACGCCTCGAGCGCTCCGAGGAACTGGCGCCACGGGGCGCGGTTCCCTACCAGCGGCTCGACGACGACCGCGCTGCCTTCCTGGGCGCGCAGGCGGCGATCAATATCGCCCGGGCCCAGGTGGCGGCGGCGGAGGCCGCCCTGGCCACGGCCCAGGCGGGGGTCATCCGGGCGCAGTCGGTGGTCGAGGCGACGCGCGCGGCCATCGAGCGCATCCAAGCCGACATCGATGACAGCACGCTGTATTCGCCGCGCGACGGACGCGTGCAGTTCCGCGTCGCGCAGCCGGGCGAGGTGCTTGCGGCCGGCGGCCGGGTGCTGAACCTGGTCGATCTCAGCGATGTCTACATGACCTTCTTCCTGCCGACGGCCGCCGCCGGGCGCGTGGCGATAGGGGCCGAGGCGCGGCTGGTGCTCGACGCCGCGCCCCAGTACGTCATCCCCGCGCAAGTGTCCTTCGTCGCCGATGTCGCCCAGTTCACGCCCAAGACGGTGGAGACGGAGGAGGAGCGGCTGAAGCTGGTGTTCCGGATCAGGGCCCGGATCGCCCCGGAGCTGCTCCGCCAGCACATCCGCGACGTCAAGACCGGGCTGCCGGGCATGGCCTATGTGCGGCTCGATCCGCGGGCCGAATGGCCGGCCCACCTGCAGGTCCGGCTGCCGCAGGTCCAGTTGGCGCAATGACCAGCCCCCCGCCGATGGTCGCCGCAGCCACCGCCATCGCACCGGTGGTGCGCCTGGACGGTGTCAGCCTGCGCTACGGCCGGACGACCGCGCTGGATGCGGTCAGCCTCAATGTTCCCGCAGGCTGCATGGCCGGACTGATCGGCCCGGACGGTGTCGGCAAGTCGAGCCTGCTGGCCCTGATCGCCGGCGCCCGCGCCATCCAGGCAGGACGGGTCGAGGTGCTCGGCGGCGACATGGCAGACGCACGTCACCGCCAGACGGTCGGTCCGCGCATCGCCTACATGCCGCAGGGTCTGGGCAAGAACCTCTACCCTACCCTGTCGGTGTTCGAGAACATCGACTTCTTCGGCCGCCTGTTCGGCCACGACCGCGCCGAACGCGAGCGCCGCATCGCCAGCCTGGTGGAGAGCACGGGCCTGGCCCCCTTCACGGACCGGCCGGCGGGCAAGCTCTCCGGTGGCATGAAGCAGAAGCTCGGCCTGTGCTGCGCGCTGATCCACGACCCGGACCTGCTGATCCTGGACGAGCCGACCACCGGCGTGGATCCGCTCTCCCGTCGGCAGTTCTGGGACCTCATCGACCGTATTCGCGCCAACCGCCCTGGGATGAGCGTGCTGGTGGCGACGGCCTACATGGAGGAGGCCGCACGCTTCGACTGGCTGGCGGCGATGGATGCGGGCCGCGTGCTCGCCACCGGCGCGCCACGGGATCTGCTGGCACGCACCGGCGCCGCTTCGCTCGAGCAGGCCTTCATCGCCCTCCTGCCGGAGGAGGAGCGCCGGGACTACCGGCCGGTCGAGATCCCGCCGCGCAAGGTGGAGGGCGAGGAAGAGATCGCGATCGAGGCACGCGGCCTGACGAAGCGGTTCGGCAGCTTCACGGCCGTTGACCATGTGAGCTTCCGCATCGGTCGCGGCGAGATCTTCGGCTTCCTCGGCTCCAACGGCTGCGGCAAGACGACGACGATGAAGATGCTGACCGGCCTGCTGCCGGCCAGCGAGGGAGAGGCGTGGCTGTTCGGCCATCCGGTGGACGCGAACGACCTCGAGACGCGCCGGCGGGTCGGCTACATGTCCCAGAGCTTCTCTCTCTACACCGAACTGACGGTGCGGCAGAACCTGGAGCTGCACGCCCGGCTGTTCAGCCTGCCCGCCGAGACGATCCCCGGGCGCGTCGAGGAGATGGCGCAGCGGTTCGGCCTGACCGAGATCATGGACGCGCTGCCGGGCGCCCTGCCCCTCGGCCAGCGCCAGCGTCTCTCGCTCGCCGTGGCGATGATCCATGGGCCGGAGATGCTGATCCTCGACGAGCCAACCTCGGGCGTGGACCCCGTCGCTCGCGACGGCTTCTGGCGGATCCTGGTCGAGCTCTCGCGTCGCGACAGGGTCACCATCTTCATCTCGACCCATTTCATGAACGAGGCGGAACGCTGCGACCGTATCTCGCTGATGCACGCCGGCCGGGTGCTGGTCAGCGATACGCCTGCTGCTCTGGTCAAGGCGCGCGGCGCGGCAGCGCTGGAGGACGCCTTCGTCGGCTATCTGGAGGAGGCGGCGGCCGGAACCGAGCCGCAGGCCCCGGAGCAGCCCCTGCCGCACCCGGAGGCCGCGCCGGCCGTGGCCGCCCCGGCGGAAGCGAATGGGCGCCATCGGCGGCGCAGCTTCGACCTCCGGCGCATGTTCAGCTACGCGCGGCGCGAGGCGATGGAGCTGCGGCGCGACCCGATCCGCGCGACGATGGCACTCATCGGCAGCGTCCTTCTGATGTTCATCATGGGCTACGGCATCACGATGGACGTCGAGGACCTGACCTTCGCCGTGCTGGACCGCGACCAGACCACCGTCAGCCGCGACTACACGCTCAACATCGCGGGCTCCCGCTACTTCATCGAGCATGCGCCGATCACCGACTATGCCGATCTGGACCGGCGCATGCGCTCGGGCGAACTCGCGCTGGCGATCGAGATACCGCCGGGATTCGGGCGTGACATCGCGCGCGGCCGGCCGGCGGAGATCGGCGCGTGGATCGACGGCTCGATGCCCATGCGCGCCGAGACCATCCGCGGCTACGTGCAGGGCATTCACGCGCACTGGCTGGCCCAGAGAGCGCCCGCCGCCTCGTCTGGCCTCTTCAACATCGAGACACGGTACCGCTACAACCCCGATGTCAAGAGCCTGGTGGCGATAGTGCCGGCGGTGATCCCGGTGCTGCTGCTGCTGATCCCAGCGATCCTCACCACGCTCAGCGTGGTGCGCGAGAAGGAGCTCGGCTCCATCATCAACCTCTATGTCACGCCGGTCACCCGGCTAGAATTCCTGCTCGGCAAGCAGCTTCCCTACATTGCCCTGGCGATGCTCAATTTCCTGCTGCTTGTGCTGATCGCGGTCACCCTGTTCGGCGTGCCGCTGAAAGGCAGCTTCCTCGCCCTGGCGGCGGCAACGCTACTCTATGTCGGTGCCTCCACCGCCATCGGGCTGCTGGTCTCCACCTTCACACGCAGCCAGATCGCCGCCCTCTTCGCTACGGCGGTGATCACCCTGCTGCCGGCCGTCCAGTTCTCTGGCCTGATCAATCCGGTGTCGTCGCTGGAAGGGGGCGGCGCACTGATTGGGCGAATCTTCCCGACCACCTACTACGTGATCATCTCCCGCGGCACCTTCTCCAAGGCGCTGGGATTCCCCGACCTGTGGATGTACTTCCTCCCACTGGCGATCGCCGTTCCGGTGCTGGTCGGGCTCAGTGTGGCGCTGCTGAGGAAGCAGGAGACCTGACCGTGCGCGCCGCCAACATCCTGAACCTCGGCATCAAGGAGCTGCGCAGCCTGGCCCGCGATCCGATGCTGCTGATCCTGATCGCCTGGTCCTTCACCGTCTCGATCTACACGGCGGCGACGGCAATGCCGGAGACGCTGAACAAGGCCCCGATCGCCATCGTGGACGAAGACCGCTCGCCGCTCTCGGCACGGATCGCGAGCGCCTTCCTGCCGCCCTACTTCCAGCCGCCGGAGATGATCACCCATGCGGAGATGGACGCGCGGATGGATGCCGGGCTCGACACCTTCGCGCTGAACATCCCACCAGAATTCCAGCGCGACCTGCTGGCGGGGCGGCGGCCGACGATCCAGCTCAACGTCGATGCGACACGCATGAGCCAGGCCTTCACTGGCAGCGGCTACATCCAGACGATCGTCTCCAATGAGGCGCAAAACTTCGCCAACCGCTACGTCGCCGCTAGCAGGCCATCCGTGGATCTCGCCCTGCGGGCCCGCTTCAATCCCGAGCTGAACAGATCCTGGTTCGGTGCCATCATCGAGGTCATCAACCAGGTCACGATGCTGTCCATCATCCTCACCGGGGCGGCGCTGATTCGTGAGCGTGAGCACGGCACCATCGAGCACCTGATGGTGATGCCCGTCACTCCCTTCGAGATCATGACCAGCAAGGTGTGGGCCATGGCGCTGGTGGTGCTCGGCGCTTGCGCCTTCTCTCTGCTCGTCGTGGTGCAGGGACTGATGGCGGTGCCGATCGAGGGCTCGGTCGCGCTGTTCCTCGCCGGTGCAGCGGTGCATCTCTTCGCGACCACCTCGATGGGCATCTTCCTGGGCACGGTCGCGCGCTCCATGCCGCAATTCGGCTTGCTGCTGATGCTGGTGCTGGTGCCACTGCAGATGCTGTCGGGAGGCATGACGCCACGCGAGAGCATGCCCGAGCTCGTGCAGTTCGTGATGCTGGGCGCCCCGACGACCCATTTCGTCATGCTGGCGCAGGGCATCCTCTACCGTGGTGCCGACCTCACCGTGGTCTGGCCGCAGTTCCTGTGGCTCGCCGCGATCGGCGCGGTCCTGTTCGGGGCCGCCCTTGCGCGCTTCCGCAGCACGATCACCGCGATGGCCTGAGGCGAGGGGGTAGGGCCGCGCGGTGTCAAGGAGCCGCTCGCGGTGGGCCGCCGTTGCCTTCGGCGGCGCCCCGGGCCCGCGCGGCGCATCGGAAAGGCCCGCGATGCTCCCGGCGAGGT
>JADGHI010000106.1 GCA_019689515.1 Acetobacteraceae bacterium
ATATTGGTCCTACCAAATTGGTGGGACCAGTTGGGCGGGGAGGGACATGGCATCCTCCGGCAGGGCGCGGGTGGCGATCTCCGGAATGCACGGGCGCGACGATGAGCGCTCCGAGCTGGTTGCCCGCATCCTGACCTTCGTCGCGGACCGGCGCATGGCCCCCGGCGAGCGCCTTCCCTCCGAGCGCGAACTCGCCGAGCGCTTCGCGGTCGGACGCAACGCGGTCCGCGAGGCCATCGCTGTCCTCGAGACGGTGCGCATGGTCGAGCGCCGCCCGAACTCCGGCATCTATCTCCGCGCCGTGGACCGCGACGGCAGCCTCGATGCGCTGGTGCTGCGCGCCGATCTCGGCGTGCCGCTGGATGCGGGCGAGGTGGCCGAGCTGATCGAGTTGCGCCGCATCCTCGAAGTGCAGGGAACGGAGCTTGCGGGCTTGCGTCGGCAGGACGAGGACCTCCTGCGCATTGATGCCGCATTGGAGGCCGGGCGGCGGACCATCGCGGCCGGCGAGAACTTCGCCGAGCGGGATGCCGAGTTCCATCTCGCCGTCGCCGAGGCGACGCGCAACCGCGTTCTGCTGCGCGTGGTCAACTCCTTCTACCTGCTCTCGCGCACGCGCCGACGCCACTACTTCGCGGATGGCCGCCGCGCGCCCGTTGCGCAAGCTCAGCACGAAGCCATGGCGGAGGCCATCCGCGCGGGCGACGGAGCGCGCGCCGCGAGCCTGATGCGAGCGCATCTGCAGTCAACCGAGGCGTACTGGCTCGAACTGCTGCAACGACGCCCGCCGGGAGGAGAAGCCGCCCCATGAAGGTCACCGCCGTCACCTGCCACCTGCTGCAATCGAAGGTGGACCGCCCTTTCGTCTCGGCGCGTGGGTGGCGCTACGCCACGCGCTCCTCCTGCATCGTCGAGATCACGACGGACGAGGGCATCACCGGCTGGGGCGAGTGCTACGGCCCGGCCGCGGTTAACAAGACGCTGATCGAGACGCAGTACGCACCCCGCATCATCGGCCGCGACCCCTTCGACGTGGAGGTGGTGTGGGAGGATCTCTACAACCGGATCAAGGACTACGGCGCGCAGGGCTTCGCCATCACGGCGCTGTCCGGGATCGACATCGCTCTGTGGGACATCATGGGCCGCGCCGTCGGCAAGCCGATCCACAAGCTGATCGGCGGCGCGCACCGCACGGAGGTGATGGCCTACGCGACCGGCCTCTACTTCATCGACATGGACCGCCTCATCGAGGAGGCGGTGGAGGAAGCGGTCGGCTACGCCGAGCAAGGCTTCCGCGCCATCAAGATGAAGATCGGCCTTGGCGACCCGGCGTTCGACCTCCGCCGCGTGAAGGCGGTGCGGGAGGCCATCGGGCCCGATATCCGGCTGGCGGTGGACGCCAACCACTGCTTCACGGTCCCGCAGGCCATACGCCTCGGACGGATGCTGGAGCCGCTCGACATCCTGTGGTTCGAGGAGCCGATCAGCCCCGAGGACCACGACGGCTATGTGGAGGTGACGCGCGCGCTCGACATGGCCGTGGCCGGTGGGGAGAACGACTTCACGCGCTGGGGCTTCCGTGACGTGGTCGCGCGCAAGGCGATGGACATCGTGCAGCCCGATGTCTGCGCCGCCGGCGGCATCAGCGAGTGCCGCAAGATCGCGGCGCTGGCCTCCGCCCATGGGGTGGAATGCGTGCCGCATGCCTGGGGCAGCGCCATCGGCCTCGCCGCGACGCTGCAGTTCCTCGCAGCGTTGCCGGACATGCCGCCGGCCTTTCGCCCGATCCCGCCAATGCTCGAATTCGAGCAGACGCCGAACCCGCTGCGCGACGAGTTGGCGCAGGAGCCGATCCGGCAGCACCGTGGCATCGTCCGCGTCCCGCAGGGGCCGGGGCTCGGCATCGAGGTGAACCGTGAGGCCCTGGCGCGCTGGAAGGTGGCCTGAGCGATGAGAGTTGCACTCACCGATCCCGTCGAACCGATCTGCGAGGCCATTCTGCAGCAGGCCGGGCACGAGATCCTGCGTCCCGAGGGAACCGGCCCGGACGCCATGCGTGCGCTGTGCCGCGAGGCGGAGGCCATCATCGTCCGCCAGAAGCTGCCGGACGACCTGTTGGACCACGCCCCGCGGCTGCTCGCCGCCGTGCGGCACGGGGTGGGCGTGGACCTGATCCCGGTGGAGGCGTGCACCGCGCATGGCGTGCTGGTCGCGAACGTGCCCGGGGCCAATGCCGACGCCGTCGCGGAATTCCTCGTGGCCCAGATGCTCGCCGTCGCGCGCCATGTCGAGGCCATGCACGCGGAGCACCTCGCGCGAGGCTGGGGGGCGGCGCGCGCCCGGTCGGAGGCGGCGACCGAACTGCGAGGCAAGACGCTGGGGATCCTCGGCGTGGGCGCCATCGGCTCGCGTCTTGCCGAGATCGCGGCGCTCGGCTTCCGCATGCGCGTGCTCGGGTACCGGCGTAACCCCGCCGGGCTGCCGCCACACGTCACCTATGCGGACCTGCCGGATCTGTTCGCCGAGAGCGACTACGTCGCACTCGCCTGTCCGCTGACGCCGGAGACGCGCGGCATCGTCTCGGCGCCGCTGCTGGCCCGCATGAAGCCCACCGCCTGGTTGCTGAACGTCGCCCGCGGCCCGGTGGTGGACGAGGCGGCGCTGCTGGATGCGTTGCGGGCTCGTCGGATCGGCGGCGCGGCGCTTGATGTGTACTGGCAGCAGCCGCTTGCCGCGGACCACCCGCTGCGCAGCCTGGATAACGTCCTCCTCACGCCCCACACCGCCGGGCTCACGCGCGAGAGCGTGGTGGAGATGAGTCGCGTCGCGGCCGAGGAGGTGGTGCGCATCCTGCGCGGCGAGCGCCCGAAGAATTTCATCAATCCTGAAGCCTGGGCCGCGGCGCAAGACCGACGCCGTGCCCTGGGCTACGCCACGGCAGGGGAGGCCAGTCCGCGATGAAGATCAGTCGTGTCCACGCGACCTGGTGCCATGTGCCGATTCCCTACGAGAGGCAGCACGTCAGCGATTTCGGCCGCGTCGCCAGTTTCGACTCGGTGATCGTCCGCGTCGATACCGACACGGGCATCACCGGCTGGGGCGAGGCCAAGGCAGGGGTCGGCAGCGCCGCCGCCTGTGCCGGGCTCGCCGCCATCATCAATCACGATTACGCGCCGCTGCTGCTGGGCCAGGATCCGCGCGACATCTCTCGCCTCTGGGACGTGCTGTACAACACGCCGCGCGAAGGCTACGCGATCGCCGGGGGGCATGTGCTGCCGCAACTCGGGCGCCGCGGCCTCTCGATCTCGGCCATCGCCGGCATCGACATCGCGCTTTGGGACATCCTGGGCAAGTCGCTGGGCGCTCCGGTCTGGCGGCTGCTCGGCGGGCGGCGGGCGGAGCGCATGCCGGCCTACGCGTCCGGCGGCTGGGCCGATGAGCATGGCATCGGCGCGCAGCTCAAGGGCTATTGCGACCAGGCCGGGTTCCGCGCGGTGAAGATGCGCGTCGGCGTCATGGACGGCTCGCCGGCCCGCTCCGCGGCGCGGGTGCGGGCGGCGCGGCAGGCGCTTGGTCCCGACATCAAGCTGATGGTCGATGCCCACGGCACCTGGACCGTGGCCGAGGCCAAGGCCTTCTGCCGCATGGTCGAGGACCTCGACCTCTTCTGGTTCGAGGAACCGGTGACGGCGGACGACAAGACCGGCCTGGCCGAGGTCCGCCGTGCTTCCACCGTGCCGATCAGCACCGGCGAGAGCGAGTTCACGCGCCACGACTTCCGCGAGATCGCGGAATTGCGGGCTGCCGATGTGCTGCAGCCCGACCTCGCCATCGCCGGCGGCATCACCGAAGGCGTGCGCATCGCCGCCATCGCGTCCGCCTTCAACCTGCGTCTCGCACCGCATCTCTGGTCCGGGGCGCCGGCCTTCGCGGCGGGGCTGCACCTCGCGGCCAGCCAGAGCGCCGGCTTCATCCTCGAATACTCCCTCGGCCACAACCCGATGCTGCACGACCTGATCGAGGAGCGGTTCCCGGTCGTGGACGGCATGGTGGAGATCCCGGACCGCCCCGGGCTGGGGATCACGGTGCGCGAGGAGTTCCTCCGGCAATACGGACGCACGGCATCATGAAGATCGTCGAGATCAAGGCTTATCCGACCTCCTTTCCCGTGCCGTCAGGCGGCCCGCGCCTTGGCATCGGCCAGGCGGTGAAGCGTGACGCCGTGGTGGTGAAGGTGGTGACCGAAGATGGCATCGTCGGCTGGGGTGAGAGCCACCATGGCCGCGCACACACCGCGGTGGCCAAGCTGATCGAGACGACGCTCAGCAGTCTCATCCTCGGCATGGACGCCGCGGATGTCAGCGGCGTCTGGGCGAAGATCTACAAGTTCCAGCTGGGCAGCCACGGCATGGGCGCGGCCACGGCGCTGGCCATGTCCGGTATTGACATGGCGCTGTGGGATATCCGCGGGAAGGCGGCAGGCTGGCCGCTCTACCGCCTGCTCGGCGGCTCCGCGCGGCCCATCCCGGCCTATGCGGGCGGGGTGGCGCTTGGCTACCAGCCGCCCGAGCAGTTGGTCGAGGAGGCGCGGCCACACGTCGAGGCCGGCTACCGTGCCGTCAAGCTGCGGGTCGGCGACACGGTGCGGGACGACATCGCGCGGATGGAGGCGGTGCGCAAAGCCTTCGGCGGCGATCTGACGATCCTGACCGACGCCAATACCGGCTACCGGGTGGACGACGTGCGCCGCGTCATGCCCGCGATGGACGCGCTGGATATCGGCTGGCTCGAGGAGCCCTTCCCGGCGCACGACCACTTCAGCTACGTGCAGGCAAAGGGCTTTGGCCGCACGCCGCTGGCGGCCGGCGAGAACCACTACACGCGCTTCGAGTTCACCCGGGTGCTGGAGGATCGGGTGATCACCGTCTGGCAGCCCGACCTGTCGAAGTGCGGCGGCATCACCGAAGCGCTTCGCATCGCCGCCATGGCCTCCGCCTACAAGATCCCGGTGCATCCGCACAGCTCGATGACCGGCATCAACCAGGCGGCCTCGATCCATTTCCTCGCCGCGATCGACAATGGCGGCTACTTCGAGGCCGACGTCTCCAAGGGCAACAAGTTCCGCGACGAGCTGTGCAGCGAGCCCTGGCGTATCGGCACCGATGGCTGTGTCCGCCCGCTGGAGAAGCCCGGCATCGGCGTGGAGATGGACGAAGGCTTCCTGCAGGCCCACCCCGCCATCGAGGGGCCCGGCTACGTGTAGCCGGGTCCGTTCCGCAGAACCGCCCGACGAAGGCGGCGAATACTGGAAGGAGGAAAATCCAATGCGAAACCGACTCACGCGGCGCATCATGTGCGTCACCATGGCCGCTGCGGCCTGTCTCCCGCTGGCCGCTGCCCCGGCGGCTGCCGCGGACGAGTTCCCACAGCGCGAAATCCGGTTCCTCAACGCCTTCTCGCCGGGAGGCACCTCGGACCTGCTCGGGCGCATCCTGGCCGAGCAACTCTCCAAGCAACTCGGTCAGCGCGTGGTGGTCGAGAACCGGACCGGTGCGGCGGGCGTCATCGCGACGCAGGAGACAGCGCGGTCGGCTCCGGATGGGCACACCATCCTGCTCGCCTCCATGGGCATCATGACGATCACGCCGCAGATCCAGCAGGTGCCCTACGACGTCGACAAGGACCTCACGCCGCTGGCCAATGTGGCATCCGTCTACAACATCCTGGTGGCGAGCCCGCAGAGCGAGATCCGTACCTGGCAGGATCTGGTGCGGCTCGCGAAGGAGAGGCCGGACCGCTACAGCTGCGCGACCGTCGGCCCGGGTTCCAGCCAGCAGCTTTCCTGCACCTGGTTCTCGTCCCTGACCGGGATCCGGTTGCAGCAGGTGCCCTACCGCGGCGGTGCTCCGGCGATCGTCGACATTGCGGCGGGCCGGGTGGACGTGATGTTCGGCAACATGCCGGAGTTCATGGGGCAGATCCGCGGCGGCGGCCTCCGCCCGATCGCCTACGGCGCGGCCGAGGCCTCGCCGCTGATGCCGAATCTGCCCGTGATCTCGAAGACGGGGCTGCCGGAATTCGTTGTCCCCAACTGGTTCGGCGTGGTCGGCCCGGGCGGGATGTCGCCGGCCCTGGTGGCGCGCTGGAACGCGGAGCTCAACCGTGCCCTTGAGGCGCCGGAGGTGCAGCGGCGCTTCGTCGAGAACGGGCTGCAGCGGCTGGGCGGATCGCAGCAGGACTTCCTGCGGCAGATCGCGGCCGACCGGGCGAAGTGGGGCCGACTGATCCGGGCTCATAACATCCGCGCGGAGTAGGCGAGCCCGCGGCCCGGCAGCAGGGCAACGGGCCGCGGTGCATCCCGGCAATCCATGGCGCATTCCGGCCGGGATCAATGCCGGGACGCGGACCGCCGTTGGGGATGGCGGTCAGGCTGCAACCAGGCTTCCTGCCCACCTGCCGGGCCGCAGCAACGCGGCCGCCCCACCGGGTTGCGCCAGGGGCTTCATCATCTGGCCTCGGCATCCACGGAACGCGGACATGGCCGCTGAACGGATCGCGCCCGAGCATCTCCTGCTGCAACAGGCGCGACAACCCGTCGAAGCCCCGGCGCATGCCGGTTGGGCGTGCGGCGAGCCACACCCGCACGCCCGACGGCGGGCACATCACGCCACGTCCCGTGCCGCCGCGAGGCGCGCGACGATCAGCGCGCGGCGGTCAAGGCGGGCCTGTGACATGCCGACCTTCCGCCGCGCCGCCCCGGCGCGGACCGCCCGCGGCCTCAAGGCGATGGACCGGGAGGCGCGGTGGGCGCGGTGGCGCGGCGAGCATCCTCCGGGGGTGATCGTGAACGGGCGGCTTGTGGACATCCGCACCGCGCTCCGCGGGGGGAAGCGCCTGGCCGCACAGCGCCAGCGCACCGTGGGGGAAGAGGAGCGGGAGGAGCGGGCCGACCGGGAGCGGCGGAACGCGCTGCGGACGCTGCGGACCGCGGCGGCCCGTAATCCGGCGGTGCGGGAGAATGGTGGCGCCGGTGCTGAAGCGCGTCGCGGAGGCGCCGCCCGCTACGCTCGACCCGACCGAGCTGGAAGGTAGCCCGCACGCTCGGCCGCGACAGTCCGGGTCTTCGGTTCGCCTCGGGCGGCCTGGTGGCGGCGGCCCGAGCGCGCCGGATGGCGGGCGGGCTGAAGCCTCGCGATTCAGGGGGAGGATTGGCTTCGTCCTGGTGCGCCGGTGGCCAAGGCCACCGCCGGGTGTGCGGCGTGAAGTCCGCGGTACCGAAGCCTGGAGTTGATCGGCCTTGCGCCGGTCAACCGGGGTCGGGGTGGGATCGCCGCTCGGTCGGCCCCGATGAGCCGGGCGACCGGGGGCATCAGCATTGGGATGGCGTCAGCCTTGATCGCGCGGAGGACGGGCAAATAGGGGCAGGGCCCCCAAGCAGGAACCTTCGCGCCCAGTGCGACCATCCGGAACACTTCCGAGTCGCACAGACGTTGAACCGCGATCGATCCCAGCCACCGCCACCCGCGTGGCTGCAGGTTCCCTTGCAAGACGCGGCGGACCGGATTGGCCGCCACATCGGCCATCTGCAGGCCAGGTGTGCTGGCTGACTCGGCGAACTGCCGGGCGGCAGGGGCGCGCGTGCGGGGCTTGGCGCTATGCCGCCGCAGCGTTCGCTACCGCAGCGGCGGGCGGTTGCCCCCGTCGCGGTGGACGGCGACGTGCTCCTCCGGTCAGGGCCGCCGTGCCAGACCGCCGTTCCGCTTCAGTCCGTACCAAGGCGCGGCCGCGCCGCGCGCGTTCGCCCGCAGCGCCCAGGCGGCATGCGCTGGTGCAGCCGTCAGCACCGGCATTCGCAGGCGCGTGGCGAGGAATGCTGCGACGGCAAGCGCGAGCGCGATGCCGCCGACGCATCCGTCCCAACCGAAGGCCTTGAAGGCCCAGCCGAGCAGCGTGCTCCCCACGAGGCCGCCGGCGAAGTAGCAGGCCAGATAGAACCCGCTCGCCGAACCGCGGTCTCCGGTCGCCGCGCGGGCGACGAAGCCAGTCGCGGTCGCCTGCGCGAAGAAGGTCCCCACGCCTACCAGCACGAGGCCGACGAGGACCACCGCCAGGGAAGACATCAGCAGCAGCGGCAGCCCCGCTCCAGCGACCGCGAGCGCGCCCCAGAACGTCGGCCGCGTGCCGAAGTGCCGTACGGCCCGCCCCGCCAGCGGAGTGGTCACGATCGAAGGCAGGAAGACGAAATAGACGAAGCCCAGCCCCATCATCGTGAGGGCGAAGGGCTCGCGCGCCAGCACGAAGTTCACGTAGGTGAAGGCGCCGATGAAAGCGAACAGGATGCAGAAGCCGATCCTGAAGGCTGCGCGCAACGCCGGGTTCCGCAGGTGCTCGCCCCAGGCCGTCATCGGAGCCAGCACCGGTGTGCTGCCAGGCGACTGACCGGCCATGTCCGCCATCGGCGGCGTCCGCTTCAGCGTGACGGACACCAGCACCGCGCCGGCGAGGTTGAGCAGCGCGAAGCCGTAGAAGTTCCCGGCCAAGCCAAGATGGTCGGCAAGGGCGGCGGAGAACAGGCGGCCGAAAAGATTGCTGGCCACGTTGCCGGTGATGTAGGCGGCCAGGGCGCCAGCCGCGTCCGAGGCGTCGCACCGCTCCCCGAGATAGGCAAGCGTCAGGGTGAACGCGGCGGCCATGAACACCCCCTGGGCGACGCGCAGCGCCGCAAAGGTGGCGACGTCCGGTGCCGTCGCGAGCAGCGCCGTTGGAACAGCCAGAAGCGTGAGGCTGATCAGGACGCCCAGCCGCCGGTCGATCCGGCGGCTGAAGAGCGCGACGCCGAAGCTGGCGACTGCCATCCCCAGCGTCGTTGCGTTCACCGCGGTGCCCATCGCCCCGGGGCTCACGCGGTAGTGCGCCGCCAGCGAGGGCAGGATCGCCTGGGTCGCGAACAGGTCGACGACAGTGAGGAAGGCGGTGAGGCCGAGGACGACGCTGCGCAGCAGCGGCGGCGCGCCGCGGCGCGCGTGCCGCGCGGGTATCGGCGGCGAGGGGCGGAGGATCATGCTCGACATCGCGATGCTCCCTGCGGCGTCGCACTATGTGCGCGGCGGCGCCGGCCCTGCTGGGCCGACGCCCGTTCGGACGGTCGCGGTGCCCCGCGCCCCCGCAGCTACATCATCTTCGGATCCTCGCCGGGCGGGAGGATGTCGGCCGAGAGCAGGACGGCGGGCCGGGTCCCGGCGTTTCTCCACCAGTGCCCGAGGCCGCGCGACTCCTGCGCCACCTCGCTGGCTTGGTGCAGGATCGGGACGGCGCAGGTGTTGGAGTACTCGGTGACCTGGCCTTCGACAATGTAGATGATCGCGGGCCGTCTGTGGTGCTCGTGCCAGGGCACGACGCCGCCCGGCTGCACCACCAGGCGGCGTAGGCGCAGCTTGTAGCCCTCCGCCCGCACCGCCTCGTTGGCGAGGTCGATGGAGCCGAGCACGGTATCCGTGACTCCGCTCGGTGCGGTCACGCGGTCGGCGACGTCGCGGCTGGCGATCACCTGGTCGGCCGGGCAGTGACCGGCGCTCGCGGTCCCCGCCCCCACCGCGGTGATGGCGACCACGCCCAGCGTGGCGACGCCCAGCCTACGCCACGTGGTCCGAAGCCTGTCGCTGCCGATGTCCATGCTGTGCTTCCCGTTTGCTGCGGCACCCGTGCGCCGCACCGCGCGACGCACCGCTCGGCATTCCGCCGGCGCCGTTTCCTTCGCGCCGGAAACGCAGGAAGTCACCCGACCACCGTCACGCTTCCGCGGGCACCCGTAAACGGCCGCGGAGGGTCCCCACGGCGCGGTGCGTCGCCATCTTCAGCGCGCAGACGGAGAGGCCGGAGAGGACGCTCGCCTCCGCCAGCGAAAGGTCCTTCAGCTTCGCGAGCTGCAGCGCCACACGCTGCGCCCGCGGCAAGGCCGCGACCGCGGTGCGCAGCTCGGCCACGGCAACGGCGCGGAGCGCGCCCCCCTCGACGGCCGGCGCGGCGGCCTCGGCAAGCTCGTCGATCGGCGTCTCATGGCGCGACCGCCGCAGTCGCCTGCGCATGCGGTCCACGCAGCGCCGCTCGCAAATGGCCACCAGCCAGGGGC
>JADGHI010000107.1 GCA_019689515.1 Acetobacteraceae bacterium
CGGCTACACGCTGCTGATCGGCACGCCCGGTCCGCTCGCGGCGAACCGCTTCCTGCACCGCTCCATGCCCTTCGATCCCGACAAAGCCTTCGTGCCCGTCGGCCTGATCGCGATGGTGCCGAACGTCGTCATGGTGCGCCGCGACTCGCCCTTCCGCAGCCTCGCCGACCTGATCGCGGCGCTGCGCGCGCGGCCCGGGGAGCTTCGCTACGGCGATCCCGGCGTCGGCTCCACCGGGCACCTCACCACCGAGCTGCTGCTGGCGGCGGTCGGCGCGCGCGCGATCCATGCCTCCTACCGAGGCAGCCAGCCGATGCTGAACGACCTGGTGGCGGGGAGCTTCGACTTCTCGACCGACCAGCTCACCCCCGCGCTCGGCCTGGTGCAGAGCGGCACGGTGCGCCCCCTCGCGGTCAGCATGCCGGAGCGCTCGCCTCTGATCCCGGAGGTGCCGACCTTCAAGGAGCTCGGCATCCCGATCGAGGTCTCGGTGTGGTTCTCGATCGTCGCGCCCGCCGGCGTGCCGGAGCCCGTGATCGCGCGCGTCAACGCGGCGCTGAACGCCACCCTCGCCACGCCGGAGGTGCGCGCCCGCCTTGCCTCGCTCGCCGCGACGCCGGCCGGCGGCGCGCCGGAGGACCTGCGGCGGGTGATCGCGCAGGAGGTTGAGTACACCCGCCGCGCGGTGCAGATCGCCAATCTCAGACCCGAATAGGACAGGTTGCTGCATGGATTTCGCCTTCACCCCCGAGCAGGAGGCCGTCCGCGAGGCGGTCGCGCGCATCTGCGCCGGCTTCGGCGACGACTACTGGCTCGCCCACGACCGCGAGGGCGGGTTCCCGGCCGAGTTCCACCAGGCGCTCGCGAAGGATGGCTGGCTCGGCATCTGCATGCCGGAGAAATACGGTGGGGCCGGGCTCGGCGTCACCGAGGCGGCGATCATGATGCAGACGGTCGCCCAGTCCGGCGCGGGGATGAGCGGCGCCTCGGCCGTGCACATGAACATCTTCGGCCTGATGCCCGTCGTCGTCTTCGGCACCGACGAGCAGAAGGCGCGCATGCTCCCGCCGCTGATCGCGGGGAAGGAGCGCGCCTGCTTCGCGGTGACGGAGCCGAATACCGGCCTCGACACCACGCGGCTCCGGACTCGCGCCGAGCGGCGCGGCGACCGCTACGTGGTGCACGGGCAGAAGGTGTGGATCAGCACCGCGCAGGTGGCGGAGAAGGTGCTGCTGCTCGCGCGCACCACGCCGGTCGAGCAGGTGCGCAAGCGCACCGAGGGGCTCTCGCTGTTCTATACCACGCTCGACCGTAGCCGGGTCGAGGTGCGCGAGATCGACAAGATGGGCCGCAAGGCCGTGGACTCGAACCAGCTCTTCTTCGACGGCCTTGAGATCCCGGTCGAGGACCGGATCGGCGAGGAGGGCCGCGGCTTCGAGTACATCCTCCACGGCCTCAACCCCGAGCGCATCCTCGTTGCCGCGGAGGCCGTGGGCCTCGGCCTCGTCGCGCTGGAGCGTGCCTCGGCCTATGCCAAGGAGCGCGTCGTCTTCGGCCGGCCGATCGGCCAGAACCAGGCAATCCAGCACCCGCTCGCCGAATGCTGGATGGAGCTGGAGGCGGCGCGGCTGATGGTGATGCAGGCCGCCTGGCGCTACGACCGCGGCCTGCCCTGCGGCCCGCAGGCGAACGCGGCGAAGTACCTGGCCGCGGAGGCGGGCTTCAAGGCCTGCCAGCAGGCGGTGATGACCCATGGCGGCTTCGGCTACGCCAAGGAGTACCACGTCGAGCGCTACATGCGGGAGGCGATGATCCCGCGCATCGCGCCGGTCAGTCCGCAGCTCGTCCTCTGCTTCATCGCCGAGAAGGTGCTGGGCCTGCCGAAATCCTACTGAGCACGGCCCCGCCCAGCTCTACGGCGGGCGGGGACCGGTCACTCCGCGCGCAGCGCCGCGCGCAGTTCCGCAACGCCGAGCGGGTCCTCCGCCGCCGCCAGCCGGGTCGCGGCCAGCGCGGCGAAGCGGTGCAGCAGCGCGCGCCGCCGCGCCGGGGCGAGGGGATGCGCGGGGGCGTCGCGGATCAGTGCCGCCTCCGATGCCTCCGCGACGACCAGCCCCACATCCTCGGGCAGCAACTCCTGCGGGAAATCGAGGTCCACGGCGAAGAACAGCCGGTCGCAATAATCGCGGTACTCCGGCCATTTCGCGTCGCTGAGGAAGTCGCGCGCCCCGGACTTCACCTCGATGACGACAAAGCTGCCATCGGGCAGCAGGGCGAGGATGTCGGCGCGGCGGCCGTTCGGCAGGGGGACCTCCGTCACCGGCGCCCAGCCGCTGCGCAGGCAGAAGCGCGTCGCGGCGCGGCAGACGAGTGCGGTGCGGGCGCTCGGCGTATGCGTTATGCTCATGGAGGCCTAGGTTCGCCCTTCGTTCGCGTATCGGTCAAGGCCGAGGGAACCGGCGCCTCTTTCGGACGTGAAAGCACCATGGTTGCCACGCGCTTCGCGGTCGCGGTGCATATCCTGCTGCTGCTCGCGATCGAGCAGGCGGGCCAGGCAACCAGCGCGCGCATCGCGGCGAGCGTCAACACCAACCCGGTTGTCATCCGCCGCATTGCCGGCCGGCTCGCGCGGGCCGGGCTGATCCGGGTGCGCCGCGGCCCCGGTGGGGCCGAGCTGGCGAAGCCGCCGGAGAGCATCACCCTCGGCGAGGTCTGGCGCGCCATCCACCCGGCGGACACGCCCCTCCTCTCGATGCACCGGCCCAATCCGGAGGACCCGGTCGGGCGGCGCATTCCCGAGCTGATCGGGCCGGCTTTCCACGCCGCCGAACAGGCGCTGATGGACAAGCTGGCGGACACCACCCTCGCCTCGCTGCTCGAGCGGGCCGATATGCAGACCTGATGCGGCCGGGCCGACCGACGAGCCCGCCCGCAACCGGGCCGGGGCCTCTAGAAGGTTTCGGTCCAGGGGCGGAGCTCGATCTCCCAGCTCCACGCGTTGCGCGGCTGGCGGATCATCTGCAGCGCCGTGGCCGCAATCGCATCCGGGTCGAGCAGCGCATCGTCGCCGGCGTCGCTCCGGCGCGCGCTGCGGATGCCGCCGTCGATGACGATGTGCACGACATGAACGCCCTGCGGATGCAGCTCGCGCGCAAGTGACTGCGCCAGGCCGCGCAGCGCGAATTTCGCCATCGCGAAGGGCGCGGAGCGCGGATAGCCCTTCACGCTCGCGCTGGCGCCGGTCAGCAGGATCGTGCCACGGACGCCCCGGCTGCCCTCGCGCGCGAGCATCCGGCGCGCCGCCTGCTGCGCGACGAGGAAGCCCCCGAAGGCGCCGACCTCGATCGCGCGCCGCACCTCCGCCGGGTCGAGATCCGTGATCGGGCCGCGCACCCGGTAGGAGGGATTGTAGACCACCACCTCCGCGGCCTCGCCGGCATCCGCGAACAGCCTGGCCACTTGCGCGGGATCGGAGGCGTCGCAGGCATGGGCCGTGGCGCTGATCTCGGCGCAGAGCGCGGCGAGCTTGGCCGTGTCGCGCGCGGCCAGGCGCACCGTGTAGCCCTCGCGTGCGAGCAGCCGCGCGAGCGAGGCCGAGTAGCCCTCGCCGGCTCCGACGATCAGCGCTTCCGCCATCTCCGCTCTCCCCAGCCTGCGCGGGCGCCCCACCCGCAGACCGGGAGCCTAACGCGCGCCGTCCGTCGCTGTCAGCGCCGCGGCGTGCGGGCCTGGGGCCGGGGGGAGATGGTTCCTTACGCCTCCTCGGCGAGCCAGGCGCGTGCCACCGTATCGGCGCCGGAGGGCAGCGGCGCCGACGGGTTCTCGATCCAGGCGAGGATGTCGCGCACCACCACCGGGCCGTTGCGGTCGCGCAGGAGCTGGTGGTGCCCCTCCAGGTAGTAGCCGACGCGCGCCCGCGCGCTCGCCGGCAGCGAACGCAGCACCTGCCGCGTGGGCCCGGGCGGCACGAGTTGGTCCTGTGCGCCGTAGAGCAGCAGCGTCGGTGGGTGACGCAGCGAGGTGGTGCCGAAGCGCGGCGCCGCGGCCACCGCTTCATCCATTAGGTCCACCAGGCCCTTGGCGGCGTCCACGCGCGTCTCGCGGATGATCAGCGGGTCGCGCGACCAGCGCTGCAGCCTCTCGATGTTGTCGGTCGGCGTGATGCCGCCCGCGGTGTTGCGGAAGGCGACGAGGGGGATGGTCCGGGCCGCCGCATCGAGGACCCAGCGCACCAGCGCCGGCATGGTGTTGCGCCCCCAGACCGCCGGGGCGAGCAGCACATAGCCGTCCACTTGCGGCGGCTCCGCCGAGGCGGCGGCGACCATGATGACCGAGGCGCCCATGCTCTCGCCGAGCAGGATCAGCGGCACGCCGGGATGGCGCGCGCGGATCAGGCGCGCGGCGGTGCTGGCGTCGTGCGCCAGGGTTTCCGCCCCGGCCCAGATGCCGCGGTGCGGCGCCTGGCCGAAGCCGCGCTGGTCGTAGGCATAGACTGCGACGCCGGCGGCGGTGAACAGCGGCGCCGGGTCCTCGGCGAAGCTGCGGGCGTATTCGTTGAAGCCGTGCAGGGCGAGGATCACCGCGCGCGGGGCGCGGCCGCCCGTAGGCAGCCACTTGCGCAGCGGCAGGCGGGCGCCGTCGGCCATGACCAACGCGTCCTCGGCGAGGCTCGGCTCGCCGACCGGCGGACCCATCGGGATCATGCGCGGGGTGCAGGCGGCGACCCCGGCCGCGGCGGTGCCCAGCACGGCGAGGAAGTCCCGTCGGCGCCCGCCGCTCATGCGGACGCAGCCCCGCTGTGGCGCGCCGCCGGTACGGCGCGAAGGGCCGAACCGACCGTCCGCAGCCCGGCGATCCTGGCTACGGAGATGGGGCATTGCTGATACATGCGGCTCACGCGATCGTGCGCTGCATACGATTAAGCCAAAGAGCCGGGCTGGTCCACAGCCGCGCCCCTGGTATGGTGCGAAAAATTCGCACGATTTCCTGGCCCCGATTACGGAGACGAAAGCACGGATGCGCGACGCGAGACAGACCGGATACGCACCGAAGCCCGTGGAGGGCATCACGCCGGTGCAGCGCATCGAGGTGACGACCCGCAGCGTTCCCTGCGACGGGCAGATCGGCGTGGGCGGCCTCGGCCATCCGCGCATCTGGATGCGGATCGCCCCGAACCAGACCGAGATCACCTGTCCGTACTGCTCAATCACCTACGTCCTCAAGGAAGGCGCGGGTGGCAACGACGGACATCACTGACGCCGAATCCGGCCGGGCGCCGGAGGCCGGGCGCCCGCGCGGAGCGGTGCCCGAGGGGGCGACCGCGGCCGTGGCCGAGGCGGTGCCGGTCACCGGGCCAGGGCAGAAGCACCTGATCCTGGTGGATGGCTCGGGCTACATCTTCCGCGCCTTTCACGCCCTCCCGCCGATGACCCGCCCGGACGGGACGCAGGTGAACGCCGTCTATGGCTTCACCCAGATGATGACCAAGTTCCTGTCCGAGCACCGCGGCAGCCACATCGCCGTAGTGTTCGACAGCTCGCGCCTCACCTTCCGCAACGAGATCTACCCCGACTACAAGGCCCACCGCCCGGAACCGCCGCCGGAGCTGGTGCCGCAGTTCGCGCTCATCCGCGAGGCCGCCGACGCGCTCGGTGTCGCCAAGATCGAGCGGCCCGGCTTCGAGGCGGACGACATGATCGCCGCCTACGCCAAGGCCTTCACGGCGGAGGGTGGGCGCGTGACCATCGTCTCCTCCGACAAGGACCTGATGCAGCTCGTCAGGCCCGGCGTGGAGATGCTCGACCCGATCAAGCAGAAGCCGATCCGCGAGCCGGAGGTGATCGAGCGCTTCGGCGTGCCGCCGGAGAAGGTGGTGGACGTGCAGGCGCTGGCGGGCGACGCGACGGACAACGTGCCCGGCGTGCCCGGGATCGGCGTGAAGACCGCGGCGCAGCTCATCTCCGAGTACGGCAGCCTTGAGGCGCTGCTCGACAACGCGGAGCGGATCAAGCAGCCGAAGCGGCGCGAATCGCTGCTTGCGAACCGCGAGAAGGCGCTGATCTCGAAGCGTCTGGTGGCGCTCGACGCCGACGCGCCGCTGACCCTGCCGATCGAGGCGCTGGAAGCGCGGCCGCCGCAGCGCGCGGCGCTGGAGAAGTTCCTCCGCGAGAACGGCTTCCGCAGCATCCTCGCGCGCCTCGGCTTCGGCGACGCCACGGCGGAAGCCGGTCAGCGCGCCAACCATGCGCAGCAGCGCCAGGCCGGGGAGGGGGGCGCGCCGGTGGCGGCCGCCGCGCAGGCTCCCGCCCTGGACCAGCCCTATGGCCCCTACGAGACGGTCACGACCATCGAGGCGCTTGAGGCCTGGATCGCCGAGGCGAAGGCCGCCGGCGTCGTCGCCTTCGACACCGAGACCGCCGGGCTCGACGCACTGAACGCCCCGCTCGTCGGTGTCTCGCTCGCCACCGCGCCGGGGCGCGCGTGCTACGTGCCGCTCCGCCACGGCCGCGCCCCGGCCGAAGGGACGGCCGACATGCTGGAGGCGCCGCCCGCCCAGCTCGCGCCGGAGGTGGCGCTCGCCGCGCTGAAGCCGCTGCTCGAGGACCGCACCGTCCTCAAGGTGCTGCAGCACGCGAAATACGACCTTGAGGTGATGCTGCGCGAGCCCACCGTGCCGATCGACATCCGGCCGGTGGACGACACCATGATGATCTCCTACGCGATGGACGCGGGGCGCCACGGGCACGGGATGGACGAGCTGTCGCTGCGCCATCTCGGCCACCGCCCGATCCCCTTCGACGAGGTGACGGGCACCGGCCGCGCGCGCATTCCCTTCGCGCTGGTGCCGCTCGACAAGGCCACCGCCTATTCGGCGGAGGACGCGGACGTGACGCTGCGCCTCTGGCTGCTGCTGCGGCCGCGGCTGCGGGCGGAGGGCGCGCTCGCCCTCTACGAGCAGGTCGAGCGGCGCATGATCCGCGTGCTGCGCGACATGGAGCTGATCGGCGTGCGCGTGGACGGCGCCGAGCTCGCGCGCATCGGCGAGGAGTTCACCGGGCGCCTCGCGACGCTGGAGGCGGAGATCCATCAGCTCGCCGGCCGGCCCTTCGTAGTGGGCTCGCCGAAGCAGCTCGGCGAGATCCTGTTCGAGGAACTGAAGCTGCCCGGCGGCCGGAAGGGCAAGTCCGGCCAGTACTCCACCGACGTGACGGTGCTGGAGGAGCTCGCCGCGGTCACGGGCCATGCGCTGCCGACCCGCGTGCTGGAATGGCGCCAGCTCGCCAAGCTGAAGTCCACCTATGTGGACGGCCTGCTCGCCGCGATCGACCGGCGCGACGGGCGCGTGCACACGAACTTCTCTATGGCGATCACCAGTACGGGGCGGCTTTCGAGCAACGAGCCGAACCTGCAGAACATCCCGGTCCGCACCGAGGAAGGCGTGCGCATCCGCAAGGCTTTCGTCGCTGGGCCGGGCTTCGTGCTGATGAGCGCGGACTACTCGCAGATCGAGCTCCGGCTGCTCGCCCACCTCGCGGAAGTGCCGACGCTGCGCGAGGCCTTCGCGCGCGGCGAGGACATCCACGCCCGCACCGCCTCGGAAATCTTCCGCATCCCGCTCGAGAAGGTGGACAAGGAGGCGCGGCGGCGAGCCAAGACGATCAACTTCGGCATCATCTACGGCATGTCCGCCTTCGGCCTCGCGGCGCGGCTCGGCATCTCGCCGGGCGAGGCGCGGCAGATCATCGAGGCCTATTTCGCGCAGTATCCCGGCATCCGCGACACGATGGAGCGGCTGAAGGAGGACGCGCGCATCAACGGCTTCGTGCTGACGCCCTTCGGCCGCAAGCTCTGGATTCCGGAGATCGCCGCGAAGGACCCGGCGCGCCGCGCCGGGGCGGAGCGTGCGGCGATCAACGCACCCTTCCAGGGCGGCGCCGCGGAGGTGATCAAGCGCGCCATGGTGCGCCTGCCGAAGGTGCTGGCGGATGCAGGGCTGCGCGCGCGCATGCTGCTCCAGGTCCACGACGAGCTGCTCTTCGAGCTGCCGGAATCGGAGGTCGAGGCGGCCGGCGCCCTGGTGCGCCAAGTGATGGAGAGCGTCGCGACGCTCCGCGTGCCCCTGGCCGTGGAAGTCGGCACGGGGCGGAGCTGGGCGGAGGCGCATTGAGCGTGGCGGGCGGCGTGGGCTCCTGTCGCTGAGGGCAGGGGCCAGCCTCGCTGCCGAACGGGGAGCGGCAGGCCTGTGCCGGAACGGACCGCGCACCGGCGTCCACCGCGGGCGGCTGCATCGAGCCTCTGCCATTCGTGAGGCGCCGGTCGGCGGATGATTCAGTACCCAAAGAGGGGGCGGTTCCCGCGGATGCCGAATGATGGAGCGTGAAGCGCCACCGATCCGCTCACCGGTGTCATTTGTGATCAGGGCCGAGCGGTGCGCCGTACCGGCCCGCGGCTGGTCGCCGCATCACCGCCTATTCGCGCTGCCTTGTCGGTTCCGCCTCCCCGCGGCCGTTGTTGCGCCACCGCCCCTGCCGTAATTAAGCACGCAGGCATCGCGATACCCCGGCAACCGAGCATGTTCCGCCGCCCGTTCCGCCTCCTTCCAGCACTCCTGGCGACGGTCGGCGCCGCGCTTGCCATCGCCGCCTGCGCGCCCGCGCCGCCACCGGCCTACCTCGCCGGCCCGGTGCCTCCGCCGGCAGCACCGCGGGACCTGCCGTCCGCCCCCGCAACCTGCGACACCCGTTTCCGGCTCGCCAACGTCTCCTCCGTCCCCGTCGCCCTGTTCTTCTTCAGCCCGGCGAGCGAGCCGAACTGGGGGCCGGACCAGCTCGGGGACCGGATCCTGCCGCCCGGGCGCGCCATGATCTTCCGCGCGGCCTATCCCGGCCCGTACGATTTCCGTGTGGTCATGGCCGACCGCCGCACCGCCGAGCTGCGGCAGGTGGATGTCTGCACCGTGCTGGAGATCACCGTCACCGACGCCGGCATGCGCGCCAGCCATGTGGACGGCGCGGCCGTCGCCCGCGCCGCGCCCGGGGCGCGACCGGGCGGCGCCTACGCTCCGGCGCCCGCACCCGCCCCCTATGTGCAGCGCTCCACCGGTACCGGTTTCATCGTCGCCCGCGGCGCGGTCGTGACCAATCGTCACGTCGTCGAGAATTGTGGCCGCATCTTCGTCCGTGCCGCGGACGGGCGCGAGGTTGCGATCAGCCGGCCGACGCGCACCGACGCGGAGCGCGATCTGGCCCTGCTCGCCGTGCCCGGCGATTTCGGGCCACCGCTCAGCTTCCGGTCCGGGCCGGTGCGCCGGGGCGAGGGGGTGGTGACCTACGGCTTCCCGCTCGCCGGCCTGCTCTCCTCCGGTCCGACCCTCACCACGGGCGAGGTGTCGGCGCTGTCCGGCATCGGCGACAACGCGGCCCAGATCCAGATCAGCGCCCCGGTGCAGCCCGGCAGTTCCGGCGGGCCGCTGCTCGACCGCCAGGGCCAGGTGGTGGGGATGGTGGTCGCCAAGCTGAACGCGGCGCGCGTTGCGGCGCGGCTCGGCGACATCCCGCAGAACGTCAATTTCGCGGTCCGCCACGAGGAAGTGCTGGACTTCCTGCGCGCATCCGGCATCCGCCCGCTGATCGGTCCGCCGGGAGGTGTGCGCGGCGAGCGCAACGCGGCGGAGGTGGGCGAGATCGCCCATCCCTCCACCGTGTTCATCCGCTGCGAGCGCTGACGCGTCGCCGGCGCCCGGACAGGGCCTCCCCCGGATCGAAACCGAACCATCCGCGGAGCCGCACCATCCACGACACCGTCCGCGCCACGCTCGCCGGGTGCGGGGCGCTCGGCCTTTGGGCCTTTCTCGCCCTGCTCTCGCGCCTCGCCGCCGGGGTGCCGCCCCTGGCGCTGACCGCGCTCGGCTTCGCCGCCGGCGGGCTGCTTGGCCTCGCGGTGGTGGCGAGGCGCCGGGGCGGGCTCTCCCGGCTGCGGCAGCCGCCATTGGCCTGGGCGCATGGGGTGGGCGGGCTGTTCGGCTACCACGCGCTCTACTTCGCCGCCCTGGCAACGGCGCCGCCGGTAGAGGCG
>JADGHI010000108.1 GCA_019689515.1 Acetobacteraceae bacterium
GGCTGAGGCACCCACCCGATGGCCCGCTTCTTCATTGACCGCCCGGTCTTCGCCTGGGTGATCGCCATCGCGATCATGCTGGCCGGCCTTCTGTCCCTGCGGACGCTGCCGGTCGCCCAGTATCCGAACATCGCGCCCCCCGCGATCTCGATCACGGTCAACTACCCCGGCGCCTCGGCCGAGACGGTGCAGAGCACCGTCGTGCAGGTGATCGAGCAGCAGCTCAGTGGCATCGACAACCTGCTCTACTTCACCTCGCAGGCGAGCAAGGACGGCAGCGCCGTCATCACCCTGACCTTCGCCCAGGGCACCGACCCGGACACGGCGCAGGTCCAGGTGCAGAACAAGGTGCAGCTCGCCGTGCCGCGCCTGCCGCAGCTGGTGCAGCAGCAGGGCATCCGCATCGCCAAGGCCACCAACAACTTCCTCATGGTGGTGGGCTTCTTCTCGGCCGATGGCCGGATGACCAGGGACGACATTGCTGACTTCCTCGTCTCCACCGTCCAGGACCCGCTCAGCCGCACGCCGGGCGTGGGCGACTACCAGGTGTTCGGGTCCCAGTACGCCATGCGCATCTGGCTCGACCCGGCGAAGCTGGTGAATTACGGCCTCACCCCCGGAGACGTCGCCGCGGCCATCCGCGCGCAGAACGTCCAGGTCTCAAGCGGCGAGATGGGCGCCCTGCCCTCCGTCCCCGGCCAGCGGCTCAACGCGACCATCATCGGCCCCTCCTACCTCCAGACGCCGGAGGAATTCGGCAGCATCCTGCTGCGCGTGCAGACGGACGGGTCCCAGGTCCGCCTGCGGGACGTCGCGCGGGTCGAGATCGGCAGCGAGACCTACAACTTCACCACGCTGTTCAATGGCCAGCCCGCTGCGGGCATCGGCGTCAAGCTCGCGAGCGGCGCCAACGCCCTGGACACCGCGGCGGCGGTGCGCGCGACGATCGAACGCCTGCGCCCGGTCTTCCCGCAAGGGCTCGAGGTCGTCTACCCCTACGACACGACGCCCTTCGTGAAGCTCTCCATCGAGAGCGTGGTGCACACCCTGTTCGAGGCGATCGGCCTCGTCTTCCTGGTGATGCTCCTCTTCCTCCAGAGCTTCCGGGCGACGCTGATCCCGACCATCGCCGTGCCGGTGGTGCTGCTCGGCACCTTCGCCGTGCTGCAGGCGGCCGGGTTCAGCATCAACACCCTGACCATGTTCGGCATGGTGCTGGCGATCGGCCTGCTGGTGGACGACGCCATCGTCGTCGTCGAGAACGTCGAGCGCGTGATGGCGGAGGAGCACCTGCCGCCCGTCGAGGCGACGCGCCGCTCGATGGACCAGATCACGGGCGCGCTGGTCGGCATCGGCCTGGTGCTGTCCGCCGTGTTCCTGCCGATGGCCTTCTTCGGCGGCTCGACCGGGGTAATCTACCGCCAGTTCTCCATCACCGTCGCGACCGCCATGGGCCTGTCGGTGCTGGTGGCGATCTTCTTCACCCCGGCCCTCTGCGCGACGATTCTGAAGCCGCACAAGCCGGGCAAGGGCAAGCGCGGCTTCTTCGGCTGGTTCAACCGCGGCTTCGACCGGTTCAACCGCGGCTATACGCGCGGCGTGCGCTACAGCCTGCGCCGGCCCATCCGCATGCTGGTCATCTACGTCGCCCTGCTCGCCGGGCTCGGCGTGATGTTCCTGCGCCTCCCCGGCGGCTTCCTGCCGGACGAGGACCAGGGCATCGCCTTCTTCCAGGTCGTCGCCCCGCCCGGCGCCACGGCCGAACGGACCCAGCGCGCGCTCGACGAGGTGACCCGCTATCTCCGGGAGGAGGAGAGCGGGGTCGTCGCCTCGGTCTTCACCATCAACGGCTTCAGCTTCAGCGGGCGCGGCCAGAACTCCGGCATGGGCTTCATCCGGCTGCGGGACTGGGCGGAGAGGCCCGGCCCGCAGAACAGCGTCCACGCGCTGACGCGGCGCCTCATGATGCGCTTCGCCAATTACCGGGACGCGATGATCTTCTCCTTCGCCCCGCCGGCCATCACGGAGCTCGGCAACGCCACCGGCTTCACCTTCCAGCTCCTCGACCTGGGCGGCCGCGGGCACGAGGCGCTGATGGCCGCCCGCGACCAGCTCCTCGGCATGGCGGCGCAGAGCCCGGTGCTCGCGGGCGTGCGGCCGAACGGGCTGAACGACGAGGCGCAGTTCCGCCTCGTCATGGACTGGGAGCGGGCGAGCGCGCTCGGCCTCTCGATCTCGGACATCAACACGACGCTCTCCACCGCGTGGGGCGCGACCTACGTCAACGACTTCATGGACCGCGGCCGCGTCAAGCGCGTCTTCATGCAGGGCGACGCCGCCGCGCGCATGCTGCCGGAGGACCTGGACCGGTGGTTCGTGCGCAACGCCATGGGGCAGATGGTGCCCTTCTCGGCCTTCAGCCGCGCGGAATGGGGCTATGGCTCGCCGCGGCTCGAACGCTTCAACGGCATCGCCTCGCGCGAGATCGCGGGCGCGCCGGCGCCCGGCTACACGACCGGCGAGGCCATGGCCGAGATGGAACGCCTCGCGGCGCAGCTCCCACCCGGCTTCGGCCACGCCTGGAGCGGCATCTCCTACGAGGAGCGGCAGGCCTCCGGCCAGGCGCCGGCGCTCTATGCGATCTCGCTGCTCGTCGTCTTCCTCTGCCTCGCCGCGCTCTACGAAAGCTGGTCCATCCCGGCGGCGGTGATCCTCGTCGTGCCGCTGGGCGTGCTCGGCGCCGTCGCGGCGACCCTGGCGCGCGGCCTGTCCAACGACGTGTACTTCCAGGTCGGCCTGCTCACCACCGTCGGGCTCTCGGCGAAGAACGCCATCCTCATCGTCGAATTCGCGAAGGAGAACTTCGACCGGGGCATGGGCCTCATTGACGCGGCGATCAACGCGGCACGCCAGCGCCTGCGGCCGATCGTCATGACCTCGCTCGCCTTCGGCCTGGGCGTGGTGCCGCTCGCCGTCTCGACCGGTGCCGGGGCGGGCGGGCAGAACGCGATCGGCATCGGCGTGCTCGGCGGCGTCGCGGCGGGCACGGTGCTCGCCATCATCTTCGTGCCGGTCTTCTTCCTCGTCGTGCTGCGCCTGTTCCGCACCAGGCCGGTCGGGGCGCGGCACGGGGCAGCCGCGGCACCGGACGGGGCCGCCGTGCCGGCGCCGGGAGAGTAGGGCCATGGACGGCGGTCGCCTGCCTTCCGCCTCCGCCCCGCCCGCCGGCGCGGCCCCGCCGCAGACCGGCCGCCGCAAGGCGGTCCGGGGCCATGCCCGACGGGGGCCGGGCCAGGGACCGCAGGCGGTGCATCAGCATCGGGGTCCGGCGGCGGCTCCGCCGCGGGGCGGCGGCCGCCTCTCCGAGGCCGAGCGCCACCGGGCGCTGCGGGAGGCCGCCGAGACCGTGTTCCTGAACAAGGGCTACGCCGCGGCCCATATGGACGACGTCGCGCAGGCCGCGGGGATGTCCAAGCGGACGCTGTACCAGATCTTCCCCTCGAAGGCCGCGCTGTTCGAGGCGGTGGTCGAGAGCTGCCTCGCGCCGCTCCGCATAGACACGGCGGCGCTGGAGGACGAACCCGACATCGCCAAGGCGCTGACCGCGACGCTGGAGGCGGCCGCGCGCCACCTCCTCGCGCCGCGCCAGAGCGGGATCCTCCGGCTCGTCATCGCGGAGGTGAACCGCTCGCCCGAGCTTGCGGACGCGTTCCACCGCGCCGGCCCGGGCTGCGGGGCGAGCTCGCTCGAACGCCTCATCGCGGCCGAGGCGGCGAAAGGACGGCTGCGGGTGTCCGACCCCCAATGCGCCGCCAGCATGCTCTATGCGATGGCGATCGGGGCGACGCACATCAAGATGCTGCTCGGCCTGCGCGACCCGCCCGATGAGGCCGAGATCTCCCGGCAGGTCCGCGAGGCCGTCGCCGTCTTCCTGGACGGCGCCAGGGTCCGTCCCGCCTGACATCGCAGGAAGCGGCACGCGGCGCCTTCGGCACGGGAGAGGCGCGGCGCGAGGAGTGGACCTCACCGATGCGGCGCGGAGGCCACCGGGGGCGGGGCCGTGCGCCTGCGCCACCGCGCCAGCGCGAACATTCCGAAATTCCACCCCACGCACAGCGCGAGCGCCCCGCCCATGGCCAGCGGCAGGCCGGACGGCGCCGTGGCCGTCATGTGCAGCAGGACAAGCCCGGCGATGAAGCCCAGCATCGGCACCATGCTGTTGGCCAGCACCGCGGCCGTGGCCGGTCCTCCGACCCGCGGGTGCAGGATCAGCGCCAGGCTGCCGAAGACCACCGGCGCCATCGCCAGGAGCCCCGCCGCCTCCGGCCCGGCGAGCCGGCCGAACAGCACGGTCGCGCCCACCAGCACCATCACCAGCCCGGCGCGCAACGGCAGTTCCCACCAGCGCGCCGGCGGACGCCCCGCGATGCCGGCGCCGCGGTACGACCGCACGAGCAGGATCCCGCCCGCATAGACCACCGCGTTGAGCACCAGCGCCGCGCCGAGCGTCGTCGCCACCGTCCGCCCGAGGAGCGCCACGCCGAGCCAGGCAAGCAGCGCGGCGCCGAGACTCGCCGCGACACCCGCCCGCCGCCCCGCCAGCGACACATAGGCCGCGAGGAAGGCGCCGATGCCTGCGGCGGAGGACAGGGAGGCGAGCGCCGTGGCGGAGATGAACGCCGCCCCGTGCTCGATGGCGAGGAACAGATAGGCCGGGCCGAGCGACACCGGCAGCGTCGCCACCAGCGCTCCGACCAGCGGGCCGGACCGCTCGACCACGAAGGAGGCGAGGACCACGACCGCCGCGCTCGTCGCCATCTTGGCGAGCAGCGCCGCGATCTCGAAGCCAGTCACGCCGCGCGGGTCAGGGCTCCGCCTTGCCGGTGTGGAGCCTCAGGCGCATGTGCTCCGGCACCTCCTGCCCGGCGTCCTCGAAGGCCTTGCGCAGCGCGGAGATGGACGGGCCGAAGATGCCCTGGCGGTTGGCGCTGCACCATTCGCGGGAGGCGATGGTCGTCACCGTCGAGCCCTGGAAGCGCGGCATGACCCAGCGCGCGAACAGCTCGTAGCTGCGCAGCGTGTCCTCGCGGTTCGCCCATTCGTGCGCGCGGAACAGAATGCCGCCGCAGCCGCCTTCGGTGAAGGCGAGCAGCCGCTCGATCCCCTTGGCGATGGTGTCGGGCGAGCCGACGAGGGTGGTGCCGGCGGCGAGGCCGTCCGCCAGCGGGTTCTCGCTGCGCATCGGCGGACGGCCGAGAGTCTCGGAGAAGTAGGAGAGGGTCTCCAGGCGCTCGCCGTGCCGCACCTCGCGCATGGCGCGCTCGTCCTCCTCGGCGCAGTGCATGTTGACGACGAGCATCCAGTTGGCGCGGTCGAAGGTGGTGCCGTGCTTCGCCGCCTCCGCCTCGCCGAGGCGCCAGTACTCGGCGAGCTTCTGCGGTCCGCCCGGCAGGCCGGCACCGAGCGAGAGCAGGCCGACGCCGTACTTGCCCGCCGTCAGCACGCCGGCGGGCGTGGTCGCGCTCGCCACGGAGATGGGGAAGCGCGGGTAGGTGTAGGGGGCGAGGTGCAGCCGCGCCTCGCGCAGCTCGAACCAGTCGGTCTTGATGGTGACCGGCTCCTCGCAGGCGAGGAGGCGCATGATGGCGCCGAGGGATTCGTCCATCATGCGGCGCTGTTTCTCCGGCTCGATGCCCATCATGTAGGCGTCCGAGACCAGCGCGCCGGGCCCGCAGCCGAGCATGACGCGCCCGCGCGTCATGTGGTCGAGCTGGACGAAGCGCTGCGCCACCAGGAAGGGATGGTGGTAGGGAAGCGAGGTGACGCCGGAGCCGAGCTTGATGTGCTTGGTCCGCTCAGCCGCGGCGGCGATGAAGATCTCGGGGCTCGCGATGATCTCCCAGCCGGCGGAGTGGTGCTCGCCGATCCAGGCCTCGTCGTAGCCGAGCCAGTCGAGCCACTCGATCAGCTCGAGGTCGCGCGCGATGGCCAGCGTCGGGTTGTCGCCGACGCGGTGGAACGGGGCGAGGAAGATGCCGAAGCGCAAGCCGCGATGGGCCATCGGAGCGGATCCTTTCGGTCTGCGGCGCCGGCCGCCTGCCGCCGGGCGGGACACCACGAGACAGCGAGCATGCCACTGCCTGCGCCGGGATCAAACGGGCGCCCCGCGGCCGGAGCAACCGGCCCGATGCCCGCGACGCGAAGAGAAGACGCCCAAATGGCGAACCGCAGGGGCGCGACCATCGAGGCCGGCGGCCCGGTGATCGGCTGACGCGCGGCGATACCAGCGACCGACCGCGTCGTTCCGTCGCGGCAGAGGCCGCGCAGGACGGTGGGTGGCTCTGGCTGCCTGCGAGACGATCTGGCGGCCTCGCCTCCTCGTCGGCCGGGAGCCGGCGGTCCGGCACCGTGCGGGCGCGGACGGCATGCACGCCCGGACATGGCCGCGCGCGGTCGCGGAAGAGATCCCGCCGCGCTCCTGCGCTCACACCCCGGACCGCGGCGAAGGCGGCGTTTCCCGCACCGACGGCACAGCGGGCGATTGGGTCAGGGCATGAAGCTGCCGCCGCCCACGTCGAGCGTCGCGCCGTTCAGGTAGGACGCGCCGTCGGAGACCAGGAAAGCCACTGCCTCCGCCACATCGCGCGGCGTGCCGAGGCGCCCGACCGGAATCGCGCGCAACATACGGTCGTTCACGCCCGCGGCCGCGCCTTCCGCCATCGGCGTCGCGATGCGCCCGGGGGCGATGCAGTTCACCGTGATCCCGTCCGGCCCGAGCTCGTTCGCCAGGCTGCGCGCAAAGCCCATCAGCCCGCTCTTCGCCGCGGCGTAGTGCGCGCCAGCGATCGTCGCCTTGGTGCGCGCGGCCTGGCTGGTGATCATCACGACCCGCCCCCAGCGGCGCGCGCGCAAAGGGGGAATGCAGACCTGGCTGACCAGGAAGGCGCCGGTCAGGTCCACCTCGATCACACGGCGCCATTCCTCGGCCGGCATCTCGGCGATCTTGCGCGGCAGGCCGTTCGGCGCCTTGGGCGAGATGCCGGCATTGTTGACGACGATCCCGAGCCGCTCCCACCAGTCGCCGAGCGCGCGCGGCAAGGCGGCGACCTGCGCGTCGTTCGAGACATCCATCACGACGGCGCGTGCCTGGTGCCCGGCGGCGGAGAGCCGCGCGGCGGTCTCCTCGACCTGCGGCAGGATATCAGCAAGCACGACCGGATGCCCGGCCTCCGCGAGCCGCCAGGCGATGCCCTCGCCGATCCCGCGCGCGGCGCCGGTGATCAGCGCGACCCGATCCGCGGCGGCGCTCATGGCGTCAGCATGACCTTGCTCGCGGCGCGCTGGCGCGCCAGTTCGAAGCCCTCGAGGCCGCGCTCGAGCGGCAGTCGGTGCGTGATCATCGGGCGATATCCCTCCGGATCGCGGGCGAGCAGCGCCAGCACCCGGTCCCAGGTGGAGCGGGCGGCGCCGTGGGTGGCGCGGAGCTGGTGCCGCGCGCGGACGAAGTCGGTGAGCGGCAGGGTGACGGGCCCCGGATGGATGCCGGCGACGACCAGCACACCGCCCTTGCGCAGCACGGAGAGGCCCTCGGTGATGCTCGGCGGATGGCCGGTCGCCTCCAGCACCACATCCACCGGCCGACCACCGGTCGCGGCGAGGACCTGCTCGCGCAGTGGCCCCTCGGCGACGTCGATCAGGTCGGTGAAGCCGAGGCGGCGCAACACCTCGAAGCGGGGCGCGTCGGCGCGGCCCGCGATCAGCACGCGGCCGGCGCCCGCGGCGCGCGCCATCAGCGCGATGCCCTGGCCGATCGTCCCGGGGCCGAGCACCAGCACCGTGTCGCCGAGTCCGACCTCGCCGACCAGCACCGCCTCGCAGCCGACGCCGAGCGGCTCGGCCAGCGCGCCGATCTCGGTGTCCACGGAGTCCGGCAGCGCGATGCAGGAGGCGGCGGGGACGCGGACATGGCGCGCGAAGCCGCCGTCACGCGTCAGGCCGATGGTCTCGCGCCGCTCGCAATTGCGGACATCGCCGCGGCGGCACGAGGGGCAGACGCCGCCGCAGGAGACGAAGGGCATCACCGCGACGCGCGTGTCTTCCGTCCAGGGCGCCGCACCGGGACCGACGGCCGCGATCCGGCCGGCGAATTCATGGCCCATGGTCAGCGGCAGGTGCGGGACCATGAAGCCGTAGCCGTCCGTCCACTCATAGGCATGCACGTCGCTGCCGCAGATGCCTACGTGCTCGACGCGCACCACGACCTCGCCCGGGCCGGGCGGAGGCGGATCCGGCGCGTCGAGCAGTTCCAGGCCGAAGCGCGCGGCGGTCTTGCGCAGCGCGCGCATGGCGCTCAGTGCGCCTCGCCGAAATGGCCGGCGAAGACCGTGATCGGCGGCCGCACCTCGGGGTCGGTGATGACGTCGATCAGTGCCGGCGCGCCGGAGGCGAAGGCGGCATCGAGCGCGGGGCCGATCTCCTCGGCGCGCTCCACGCGCGTGCCGGCGACGCCGCAGGCGCGCGCGATGGCGGCGTGGTCCACGGGGGCGAAGTCCACGGCGTCCGTGTGCTCGCCGAAGCGCGCATCCTCGGCGTCCTTCTGATAGGCGAGGATGCCGTTGTTCAGCACGATCACGGTGATGGGCAGCTTCAGCCGGCGCAGCGTCTCCAGCTCCGCCCAGGAATGGCCGAAGCCGCCGTCGCCGGCGAGGCAGACCACGCGCCGGTCCGGCGCCGCGAACTGCGCCCCGATCGCCATCGGCAGCCCCCAGCCGAGCCCGGCGATGCCGCGCGGCGTCAGGTAGCGCGCGCCGGCCTTGCGCGCCGTGAGGCCCTGCGCGATCCAGATCGAGGAATAGCTCGCATCCGCCACGGCGATGGCGGTCGGGTCGAGCCGCTTGTCGAGCTCCGCCACGACGCGCTCCGGCCGCACCGGCCCGCCCGGGCGCGTGAGCACGCCGTTGATGCGGCGACGCCAGTCGGCAATGGCGGCCTCGATCTCCGCGGCAACCCCCGCGCGCGCGGCGGCGCGGGCCGCGAGGTCGCGCCGCGCCATCGCCTCGCGCAGCGCGGCCAGGGTCAGCTTCGCGTCGCCGACGAGGCGCAGCGTCGTCTCGTAATTGCGGCCGATCTCCTGCGGGTCGGGGTCGATCTGGATGAAACGCGCATCGCGCGGGAACAGCTTCCAGCTATCGGTGCCGTTCTGGTTGGTGCGCGTGCCGACCAGCAGGATCACGTCGGCGCGGTCCACGATCGGGCGCATCGCGTGGGTGCGCGCGCCCGCGCCCATGACGTAGCCGATCACGCCGAGGGTGAGCGGATGCGTCTCGTCCACCGCACCCTTGCCCATCACCGTGGTCGCGACGGGCAGGTGCGCGGCCTCCTGCAGCGCCGCGAGCTCGCCCGCCGCGTCGGAGAGGTGCACGCCGCCACCCGCGACCACCAGCGGGTGCCGCGCCTCCGCCAGCACCTGCGCCGCACGCTCGATCAGCGCCGGATCGGGCAGCGAGCGGTCGAGCGGGTAGGTGCCGAGCATGGCACGGCGCGGGCTCGGCGGCCCCGCGGTCTCGCTCAGCAGGTCGGCCGGCACGAGCAGCACCGCCGGCCCGGGGCGGCCCGAGGCGGCGGCGGCGAAGGCCATGTCCACATAGTCCTCAACCCGGTCGGCGCGGTCCACGCGGCGCACCCACTTCGCGACCGCGTCGAACATCCGGATGTGGTCGAGCTCCTGGAAGGCGTTCCTGTCCGTCTGGTCGCGGTTGACCTCCTGCACCAGCGCGACGATCGGCACGCTCGCCTTCAGCGCCTCGGCGAGCGGCGGCACCAGCAGCGTCGCCGCCGGGCCGTTCTGCGCCGTCACCACGCCGACGCGGCCGGAGATGCGGGCATAGCCGTCGGCCATCGCGCCGCCCATGTTCTCCTGCCGGTAGGC
>JADGHI010000109.1 GCA_019689515.1 Acetobacteraceae bacterium
GGCTGGGGCTCCTCGGCTGGCGCGCGCGGCGGGGACGCGGCGGGGGCCGGCCCGCGCCGGCCCGCGGGGCGCCCGCCACTGAACCGGGGCCGCCACAACTCCGACACCGCCCCGCCACCGCCCCGCCGTCTCCAGCACGGAGGCTTCCGGCGATGCCGGCCGGCGCGTGCGCACGCACCGACGAAGGCCGAAGCCGCGCCGCCCCGCAGCACCGATCGAAGGTCCGGACCGTCCGATGCCGCCTCGCCACCGCGACTGCCGCCGCCGCCAGCCTCGTTGGCTCCTGCTCCTGGCCTCGCTCCTCCCGCTCGCCGCGGCGGGCTGCGTCCAGGACGACCCCTATTACGGGTCCTACGATTCCTATGCCGCGGAGCAGGCGCGCCGCTGGCAGCAGGAGGAGGCCGCGCGCCGTGCCGAATCTGCTGCTGCTGCCGCCGCCCGCCAGAGAGAATTCGAGGCCGAACGGCAAGCCCGCTGGCGCGAGGAGATGGAGCGCCGCCGCGCCTGGGCTGCGGAGCAGCGGGCCTGGGAGCGTGCCCGCCGCGCCGAGCTCGGCGGCGGCTACGGCCCGCAGGGCGGCGGCGAGGTGATGCGCCAGGACCCGCCGCCGGGCGCGGTGGCAACGCCCTATGCGCAGTCCTATGGCTACGCGACGCCGCAGCAGCCCTCGCCCTATGCGGCGCCGGCCACGCCTTATGGCTACGGCTACCCCGGGGCGACGCCCTACCCGCCCTCGGCCTACGACGCGCCGCCGCAGCAGCAGGTTGATCCCTACGCGGCGCCACCGCCGCAGCGCTGGTACTGAGGAGCGGCCGCAGGCGGCAGGCCGCGCGATGGCCTTGCCCCAGCCGGAGGAAGCGCACGGGATGCGTGGGCCTGAGCCGGATGCCGGCCGCACCGTGGCCTGGCGGCGCCTGCCGCCGCTCCTGATCCTGATCGCCACGGCCTGCGCCTCGCTGCCGGCGGCGCATGCCTCCAGCAGCATTGAGGAGCGGCGCCGCTGGGAGGAGCAGGAGCGCCGCCGCGCCGAAGCCGCTCGCGCCGCCCAGGCCGAGGCCTTGCGTCGGCAGGAGGAGGCCCGCCGCGCCCGGGCACTGTGGGACCAACGCCGGCAGGAGGACCTCCGGCGGCAACGGGAGGCCGAACGGCGACGCGCCGAAGAGCGCCACCGCCTCGCCGAGGCCGAGCGGCGGCGCATGGAGGAACGCCGCCGTCAGGTCGAGGACGAACGGCGGCGCGCAGAGGCGCGGCGACAGCAATTCGAGGCCGAGGAGCGACGTCGGGACGCCCTTCGGCGGGCAACGGAAGCGGCCGAGCGCCGTCGCAAGGAAGCCCGCCGCGATGCCATTGCGGCCGAACGCCGGCGCGAGGAGGCGCGCCGCGCAGCCGCCGAGGCCGAGCGCCGGCGCCATGCCGAACGGGCCGCCGAGCCGAATTCCGCAGGGCTGGTCTGGCTGGTCTGGCCGCCTGCGGGGTCGTTCGGGATGGCGCCCCGGGTGCCACGGGTAGCCTTGCCGACCCAGCCGAAGGGCAAGCCAGGTCCTGTGCCCGAGGCTTCACCGCCATTCCTGCAGGCGTCCAAGGCCGCGCCCCTGTGGCGCCACCCGGCGCCCGAGCCGGGGAAGCCCCCGCCGATCCTGCCCTGAGGCGATACGACCGCCCCGGCCCGCCACCGGCCAGGGCTGAACCTCAGTCGCGCCGGCGGCCCGCCGCCACGGGGCGCAGCAGGTCCAGCCCGACCAGCAACGCCGGCAGGCCGCTGACGATGAAGCCGAGGCCGTGCCCGCCGGTCGCGCTGAGCAACGCCGAATAGACGAGCGGCATCAGCAGCGCGCCAATCTGGCCGAAGGACAGCACGCCGCCGGTCACCGCGCCGCGCATCCCCTCGGGCGCAAGGCGCGCCGTCTCGGACAGCAGCACGCCATGCCAGGAGAGCGCCGTCGCGCTCAGCAGCGTGGCGACGAAGCCGATCGCCGCCACCGGCCAGCTCGGCGTGAACAGCGCCAGCAGCCCCGCGCTGCCCGCCATGCCCAGCGCGAGCCCGGCCAGCATCCGCCGCGGCGAGACAAAGACGCTGCCGAGCCAGCCCCAGAGCACGCGCCCCGGGATCGCCACCAGCGTCGCCACGGAAAAGACGAAACCGGCGGCGGCGAGGCTGTAGCCCAACTCGACCAGATAGACGACGAAGTAGGAGGTGAAGACGGTCTGCAGCCCGTTGAAGGCGAAGCACGCCAGCGACAGGCCGCGCAGGTCCTGGGTGCCGACCACGGAGCCGAGCGTGGTGGCGAAGTCCGACAGGCGGAAGCTGCGGTTCGGCTGCCGGTCGGAGTCGAACTCCGCGCGCAGCGGCTCGAGCAACGTCGCGACGACCAGGCAGGCGGCCGCAGAGGCGAGCAGCGCGCCACGCCAGCCCCACAGCGTCGTCAGCAGCGGGCCGAGCAGGCCGGCGAGCAGCAGCCCCATCGGCACCGCCGTCTGCTTGATCGAGAACACCAGCGGCGCGTAGCGGGGCGGAGAGTAGCGGCCGAGCAGGTGCGAGCTGGCCGGCGTGGAGACCGCCGCGCCGCCGCCCGCGATGATCGCCGAAAGGGCGAAGAGCGTCAGCGTCGCGCCCGCGGCGACGGCCAGGCCGATGGTCAGCATCACCAGCGCCACCTGGCTCATGCGGAGCGCACCGTAGCGCAGGATGAAGCTGCCGCAGCCCATCTGGAACACCAGCGCCGCGGCCGCCGTCAGGCCCATGTACACGCCGATCCAGGCGGGATCGAGCCGCAGATCCTCGACGATCGCCGGCGCGATCACGGCAGGGAGGATCTTGCCGAGCGTGGCGCAGGTCTGCTGCCCGAAGGTTGCAGCCAGCGCGAGCAGGAGCAGTGTCAGAGGCCGACCGAGGCGCATCCCGCCGCATCCGTCGTCTTCGCCGCCGCGCGACGATGGCCGATCCGGCCGGGTAGGCAATGCGCGCCGCGCTGGAGCGGAGTCGTTTCAGTGGCGCGCGGCCAGGCGGAAGCAGGATCGGATCGCATCGGCGCGACAGTCTCGGCCGCGTCAAGAGGGCTGGCAAGCCCACCGACCCGTAGTCCGATGCGCTGCTGCCATGCTACGCAGGCGGGACAGTACAAGGGGGAAACGCGCGGTGGAGTACGACACGATCATCGTGGGCGGCGGCTCGGCCGGTTCGGTGCTCGCCCATCGCCTCTCGGCGCGCAGCGCGCACAAGGTCCTGCTCTGCGAGGCCGGACAGGACACGCCGCCGGGCAAGGTGCCGTCGGAGATCCTCGACAGCTACCCGGGCACCGCCTACTTCGACCCGCGCTTCCACTGGACCGAGCTCAAGGTCCACACCCAGGTCGTCTCGCACAACGCGCCGGACACCGACCGGCCGCCGCTGCGTAAGTACGAGCAGGCGCGGGTGCTGGGCGGCGGCTCCTCGATCAACGGGCAGCTCGCCAACCGCGGCGCACCGACGGACTACGCCGAGTGGGTGGCGCGCGGCGCCGAGGGCTGGGGCTGGGAGGACGTCCTGCCCTATTTCCGCAAGGTCGAGCGCGACCTCGACTTCGACGGCCCCTTCCACGGCAAGGAGGGCCGCATCTCGGTCCGCCGCATCCCGCCCGAGCACTGGGACGGCCACGCGAAGGCGGTCGGCGAGGCGTTCAGGCGCGCGGGCTACAAGTTCCTGCCCGACCAGAACGGCTTCTTCGAGGACGGCTACTTCCCCATCACCATCTCCAACGCCGAGGAGCAGCGCGTCTCCGCCGCGATCGGCTATCTCGACGCGGAGACGCGACGGCGCGCGAACCTCACGATCTCCACCGACACGCAGGTGACGGCGCTGCTGTTCGAGGGCATGCGCTGCATCGGCGTGCGTGCGCTGGTGGCCGGGCGGGAGCAGGAATTCCGCGGCAGGGAGGTGATCCTCTCCTGCGGCGCGATCCACAGCCCGGCGCATCTGCTCCGCGCGGGCATCGGGCCGGCGGGGCACCTGCGCGACCTCGGCATCCCCGTGCTCGTGCACCTGCCGGGGGTGGGGCAGCGGCTGATGGACCACCCCTCGATCTCGCTCTCCTCCTTCATTCGCCGCGGCGCGCGCATGACCGGGCGCACCACGCGCCGGCACATCCAGGTGGGGCTGCGCTACTCCTCCGGGCTGCCGGGGGCGCCGCGCGGCGACATGTTCGTCGCGGTGGCGAGCAAGTCGGCCTGGCACGCGGTGGGCGAGCAGATCGCCTCCTTCATCCTGTTCGTGAACAAGACCTACTCGGAGACGGGCCAGGTGCGCCTCGCCTCGCCCGACTGGCGGGACGAGCCGATCGTCGAGTTCAACCTGCTCTCCGACCGCCGCGACCTGGAGCGGCTGATGAGCGGCTTCCGCCACCTCGCGGCGATCCAGCTCAGCGACCCGCTGCGTGCGGTGACCAGTGATCCCTTCCCGGCGAGCTACAGCGACCGGGTGCGGCAGATCGGCGTGGTGAACACGAAGAACCGCATCCTGACGCGGCTGATCGCCGGGCTGCTCGACGGCCCGGCGGCGCTGCGCTCCTGGCTCATCAACCGCTACGTCGTCGAGGGCTTCACCTTCGAGCAGGTGATGCGCGACGACGAGGCGCTGGAGGCCTTTGTCCGCAAGGCGGCGATCGGCGTCTGGCACGCCTCCTGCAGCTGCCGCATGGGGCGGGAGGACGACCCGATGGCGGTGGTGGACACGGCCGGCCGGGTGCGCGGGGTGGAGGGGCTGCGTGTGGTGGACGCCTCGATCTTCCCGGTCGTGCCCTGCGCGAACACCAACTTCCCGACGCTGATGACGGCGGAGAAGATCGCCGACGCGATCCTCGCCGGGGACGGGCGGTGATCGCCGCCGGCGCATAGCCGCGCGGCCGGGCAATCCGGCGGCCTTGCCGGCCGGATGAGGATGCCCGCCGGGGGACTCGAACCCCCACGCCCTAGGGGCTGCGGATTTTAAGTCCGCTGCGTCTGCCATTCCGCCAGGCGGGCCGACCAGTGTGCCTGTCCGGTTACACGATTGCCGCTCGTCTGGCACGGGGGCCGTTCGCACCCACCGCAATGCTCGGCACGCACCGCAGCGACGGGCGACGATCGCGAGGCGCGCCGTCACAAACGGGTGAATGCATTGCGCGCGATGGATCGCATACGATCTACACGCAACCGGCTGTGTGGAATCCGCGCCAAATCGCAGCGCCGCCGGTGAAGCCACCCGCCGGGCCGCGCGTTTGCGCTTAGGCCCCCGGCAGCGCCGGCGGGGGACGGAGGAGCAACCGATGGAAATGGACCTGCTTCGCCTGCAGCGGGCCCTGGACCGCGTCGAGCTCGTCAGCGGGCTCGGCATCCCAGGCCGCGGACAGATGTGCATCATGGCGCTCGTCGCCTGCCTCGCCGGCGAGGGCCACACCGACCAGCCGCGCACCGCCTCGCCGTTGATCCGTGGCTTCGCCATCCCGGTCAACGACGAGATGCCGGACGCGATGCGCCAGCGCCTGAAGCCCTTCGCGCCGCGCATCCTCGGCACCAATGACGGCCGCGACGCGGAGCGCGCCGAGCTTCTCCGCGAGATGCTGGTCACGCAGATCCTGCCGCGCGCGAGGCTGCGCTACGGACCGGCGCCGCTCCAGGCACGCCACCCGCTGCGCCTCGTCGAGCGGGTCTGGCACCGCATGCGGCGCGGCGAGATCCGCCGGCGCATAGATCGGCTCGTCGAGCAGTCCGAGCGCGGGCTGCGGCCGGGCCAGGAAGTGCAGCTCGCCGCTGCCACTGGCCGCCTGCTCGCGCTCTGCGCGCGCGACGCCAGCGATTCGCGCGAGGCCGACTGGTACTGGGGCACCGCGATCACGCTGCTCGACCGCATGTGTGAGGTCGGCGCCGAAATCCGGACGCCACCGAAGATCCGCGCCGACCGGCTCGAGGCGCTCGGACCTGCGGCGTACCAACGGCTGACGGCGGACGGTATCGCGGCGACCGGCTGACAGGCGCCGGGCGCGACCGGACAGGCGACGGACGGCCGCGCGGCTGGCCGGCCCGGCGGCGGGCCGCCCCGGCCGGCCCGCCTCGAGGCGGACGAGGGCGCGCCCGTCATGGCGGGTGCGCTCTGGCTCGGTGCTGCGCCTAGGCGCGCCGGGCGACGGTGCGCACGGTTTCGAGCAGGCGATCCATCGCGGCCTGGAATTCCGGGCCGGACAGGTAGCCGTCGGTGTCGCCGGTGCGATCGAGGAAGGCGCGCCAGGGGGCTGACGTCATCGCCCGGCGGAAACGGTCGTGCAGCGAGGCCACGATCGCGTCCGGCGTGCCGGCGGGCACCACCCAGCCCTTCATGTTCTCGATCACCGCCTCTTCGTAGCCCAGTTCCTTCAGCGTCGGCGCGTCCGGGTAGTGCGGCGCGCGCTCGGGCGAGGCGACCGCGAGCACGCGGACCACCCCGGCGTCGGCGAGGCCCTTGAACTCCTCCGGATGCGCCCCGGCGAGGTCGATCTGCCCGGCGGCGACCGCCTGCACCGCGGGCGCGCCGCCGGTGTAGGGCGAGTGCAGCATCTCCACCCCGGCCGCCCGCTCGAGCACGAGGAAGGCGGAGTGCGGGATCGAGCCGACACCGGAGCTGCCATAGCTGACCGAGCCCGGCGCGGCGCGCGCCGCGGCGATCGCCTCCTGGATCGTCCTGAACCGGCCGTCCGCCTTGGTGATGATGAACAGACGCTGACGCATCAGTCGCATCACCGCGCGGAAGCTGCGCTTCGGGTCGTAGGGCACGTCGCGGAAGGCGGGGATGCTGGTGCTCTCGCTGCCGCCCGCCATGAGCAGGGTGTGGCCGTCCGGCGGCTGGCCGGCGACGAATTGCGCGGCGATGGTCCCACCGGCGCCGGGGCGGTTCACGACGACCAGCGGCTGAGGGAAGAGCGGCGCCGCGCCCTCGCAGATGGCACGCGCGATCTGGTCGGCGCCGCCGCCCGGCGCGAAGCCGACGATGCACTGGATCGGGCGCGTGGGCTGCCAATCCGAAGCGACGGAGGCAGCGCTCGTGCGCTGCTGCGCGATCGCGGGACGCGCGAGCGCGGCGCCGGCGAGCGTGGCCAGGATCCTGCGGCGTTCGAAGGCCATGCGTTCCTCCCTGTTCTCGTTCGGCCCAACACTAGGCACGGCGCGCGCCGTCTGGACAAGCCGGCACGCCGGGCCTTGACTGTACGGCATGATCGCCCCCGCGTCCGACGTGGCCGCGCCGCCGCGCCTGCCCGCGCCGCCAGGCACCTGCGACTGCCACATGCACGTCTATGGGCCGCCGGAGCGCTATCCGGTTGCGCCGGGCGCGAAGCCGCCGCCGGCCGGGGCCGACCTGGCGCGGTACCGCGACGCCGTGATGCGCCGCCTCGGCCTGTCGCGGGTGGTCGTGGTGCAGCCCTCGGCCTACGGCATGGACAACGCGTGCACGCTCGACGCGGTGGCCGCGCTCGGTCCCGAGGTGGCGCGCGCCGTCGTGGCGGTGACGCCCGAGACGCCGGAGGCCGAGCTCGCCCGGCTACACGCGCTCGGCGCCCGCGGCGCGCGCTTCGTGCTGGTTCCGGCGCATCCGATGCTCGACTGGGAGTCGCTGCCCGCGGTGGCGGCACGCGTCGCACCGCTCGGCTGGCATGTGCAGCTGCAATTCGACGGCGGCACGCTGCCGGAGCGCGAGGCGTTGATCCGCGCCCTGCCCTGCCCCGTGGTCATCGACCACAACGGCCGGTTCCACGACCCGGTGCCGCCGGACCGCGAGCCCGTGCGCGCGCTGCTCCGCCTGCTGGAGACCGGGCGCGTCTGGGTGAAGTGTTCCTCGCCCTACGGCGTGTCGCGCGCCGGGCCGCCGGACTATGCGGATGTCGCCGCGATCGCGCGTGCCATCATCCGCACCGCGCCGGAGCGGGTGGTCTGGGGCTCCAACTGGCCGCACCCGAACCCTCCGCCGGACCACAGGCCGGACGAGGCGGCGCTGTTCGACCTGCTCGGCGACTGGGTGCCGGACGAGGCGACGCGGCGGCGCATCCTGGCGGACAACCCGGCGGTCCTCTACGGCTACGGGTGACGCGGCCGCGCCGCCGGTGCATCATCGGGCGCGAGTGGGAGGAACGCACGGCCATGCGCAACGGCATCACCATCGGCGACGTCACCATCACCAGCATCATCGAGCGCGACGGCCCCTGGCGTACGCCGGAGGCGATGTTCCCGGCCTACGACCCCGAGGTGGGGCGCCGCCACCTGGCGGAGATGGATCCCGTCGTCTTCGACCACGCCTCGGGCCGGATGGTGATCACCTACCAGACCTTCGTCGTGCGCACGCCGCGCCACACCATCCTGATCGACACCTGCACCGGCGAGGACAAGGGCTACGCCCCGCCCTTCGACTTCCCGAAGCAGCCCTGGCTGGACGGCTTCGCCGCGCAGGGGCTGCGCTTCGAGGACATCGACTACGTCTTCTGCACCCACCTGCACATCGACCACTGCGGCTGGAACACCCGCCTGGTGAACGGTCGCTGGGTGCCGACCTTCCCGAAGGCCAAGTACGTCTTCCATAAGCGCGAATACGCCTTCTGGGAGGCCGCCACCGCGCGCGGCGAGAACCCGCCCGGCGAGGTCTGGCGCATGAACTGCCTGCCCGTGGTCGAGGCCGGCCAGGCGCTGCTGGTGGACGACGACTTCGCCCTCGACGACACGGTGACGCTGACGCCGACGCCGGGCCACTCGCCCTGCCATTGCTGCGTGAACATCCACTCGCGTGGGCAGCGCGCGGTCGTCACCGGCGACCTGATGCACCACGCGCTGCAGTGCCGCGAGCCGGACTGGTCCACCGTCTTCGACTGGGACCCGGCGATGGCCGCGCAGTCGCGGCGCCGCTTCCTGGGCGCGACGGCGGACACGGACACGATCGTCCTGCCGATCCACTTCCCCGCGCCCACCGCCGGCCGGATCGAGGCCGACGGCGCGGCGCGGTTCCACTACCGCTTCCTGAAGCCCTAGGCAGGCTGCGCCGCCGGCGCCGCCGGCGTCACCATCTCCACCAGCTCGACCAGCACGCCCGCGGTCGAGCGCGGGTCGAGGAAGGCGATGCGGTGGCCGCCATGCCCGGTGCGCGGCACCTCGTCGCGCAGGGCGACGCCCTTGGCGCGCAGCTCGGCGAGCGCGGCCTCGATGTCCTCGACCTCGAGGCAGATGTGGTAGAGGCCCTCGCCGCGCTGCTTGATCCACTCGCCCGTGGCCGTGCCCTCCCGCTCCGGCTCCAGCAGTTCGAGCGCCGACTCGCCGATCGGCAGCATCGCCAGGCGGATGCCGTTGATCCGCTCCTCATGGTCGCAGGCGATCCCGAGCGTTTCGAAGGTGCGCCGCGCCGCGTCCAGGTCCTTCACCGCGATCGCGACGTGCTCGATGCGCTTGATCTTCACCGCGTCCCTCCTGACCAGCCGATGCGGTCGCGATCCTCGCACGCCAGGCGGTGCCGGGGAAAGCGCGGATGCGCCCTACTCGCTGCGCAGGCCGAGGTCGCGGATGACGCGGCCCCAGGTCTCGAAATCGCTCGCGAAGCGCCGGCCGACCGCCTCGGGCGGAACGCCGCCCGGCTCGGAGCCGAGCTCGCGCAGCCGGCCGGCGACCTCGGGCAGGCGCAGCACGGCGCCGATCTCGGCGTTGAGCTTGCCGACGATCTCGGCAGGCGTGCCGGCGGGGGCGAAGACGGCGTTCCAGAAGATTGCCTCGAAGCCGGGCAGGCCGCTCTCCGCGACGGTCGGAACCTCGGGCAGCACGCTCGATCGGCGCAGGCTGGTGACGGCGATGGGACGCACGGTGCCGTCACGCATCAGCGGCAGGGAGGTGCCGATCGA